>CAZGTR010000079.1:0-6045 GCA_964528715.1 uncultured Oscillospiraceae bacterium
TACGGAAGCCGGGCAGCTGGATGTTCTTGCGCTGCTTCATGTAAGCGGCGTTGACGCCCTTCTCCATCAAGTCCTTGTCGATCTCGACGACAACAGTTGCCTGATTGCCGTTCTTTTCAATGTTCTTCACATTCATGTTGATGTCCTCCCAAATGTAGGCGGCATACCGCCACCATTGTATTTAATATTTTAAGCTGAATCATTTTATCAAAGAAACCACAACTTGTCCACCCTTTTCTTGAAAAATTTTCGTTTTTTTAAGAAATTGGACAAAAGGACCGGGAATTTTTGCCCGCCCCTTCACGGTAATACCAGATAAGGTCTGAAATTCAGCCGATCAGCAGATAGCAGTTTAAACGTAATACCATCCCAAAGTCCCTCCTGGGCCAAGGCGTGGCTTCCGCCGTGAAGATGTCCGTAAAAGCAGTTACGCACTTCATACTTATTAAGAAGCTCCAATATTTCTCTGCACACATATCCCTTATACCGGGGCGGGTAATGCAAGAAAACGATCTTTGGCTTCTCCCCTGCGGTCTTGAGGGACGATTCCAACCGCAGCAGCTCCCGCTTGAATACTTTTTCATCATGCTGGCCACTGCGCTCCTCCTCAAAAAACCATCCCCGAGTGCCGCAAATGGCAAAGCCCTCGTATTCAAAGTGGTTGTTATTGAGGATGTGAAAATTTTCAAATCCGTTTTCGGCGCAGAAAGCGTCGAACTTCTTTACCGTACTCCACCAATAATCATGGTTCCCTTTTAAGATGATCTTCCGGCCCGGGATCTCATTCATCCAGGCAAAATCCGCTTTCGCCTCTTTCAGCCCCAGCGCCCAGCTCAGATCACCCATCAAAACGGTGGTATCTTCCGGACCAATGACGGACATTCCCTCTTTCAGCTTGTCCATATAGCCCACCCAGGCACCGCCGAAAACATCCATAGGTTTCGGCGCACCCAGGCACAAATGCAGATCTCCAATGGCGTACAGCGCCATGTACTCACGCTCCTAATTGCCGCAGCAGCTCCTGCTGGGTCATTTCCATACTGGAAGCCACTGCTTCCAGATCTGCCCGGGGTCCACGCTCCGCCAGCAGCAGAGTCAAGCGGCTTTCCCCGGTGTTTGCTCTGCGATCCTGCAAGCCACCGTAAGCCAACGCAGTCTGGGGGCCGGGAATATAACCGCAGGTCCGATACACACTTGGGATCAGCGTGCGAATACGCTCTGTGCTGATCACAGCAGCATAAAGACCCCGGTGTGCCAGATCCATCGCCCCCTGCGGCACATTATACATCCTGCCTTTCTTCACAGCAGTATCATAGCGCACCGCCTCAAAAGGCCCGTACGCTCCACTGATCAGCCGTTCCAGATGGCTGGGTACACCCCCATCGGTACGCAGCTGGTTCTGGTGAACCAGATCCCAGATCTGAGGATAGGTATGGCAACCGCAAATAATATTACCGATGGGAATTCCCATATCTCGTGCATACCATGCGGCCATCAAACCGGACAAATCGCCGACATCCAAGGCAATATCAAACTCCTTCTGCGGCTGCACCTGTCTCTGAAGCAGCAGCTCGGCATAGGCTCCGACCAACAACGCAATACGCACCGCCACTTCCATCCAGGCAGAGGGGGCAGTCGCAGCCTCCCCGGTCATTCGAGTGTACAGATCCTTGACGATATGGGAAACATCCCACTCATGGTTATGCCAGTATTCCGAAACAACGATGTGCTTCGCCAGCGGATGGAACTTGACCGGCGCCTTGCCGATACAAAAATCCACATCCCAGCCTGTCAGCTCCCCACCAAAGAACAAATTCATGATCCCGGCGATCCGCTGGCCCCAGGACTCCCCTGCCAGTGCTTCCAGCTCCTGCGCTGTGAACACCGGCAGCCGGAATGGCACGAACATTCCACCATCCGGGCTTCGATCCTCATGCAACGCATGGTATACCGTGTAAGTATCGATTTGGTTGCGTGTGGTCACATACAGCATTTTTCGATCACTCCCAGCGCATTATTCCAGAAAATATTCATCAGCAGCTTCTCATCCACGCCACGCTCCAGCAGCCGCTGGGCCATGGCAGAATAGCTCTGAATGCCATCAAATCCGGCAGGCAGTTCGTCGCAGCCGTCCAGATCGCCGCCCAGGGCAATATGCGTACCCTCCGGGTCCAGCTCCAGGAAGTGCAGGATATGATCGCACACCGTATCCAGATCCGGCTTTTCGCCCACGAAAGGCGCACACTGGTTGAAACCAGCCACGCCGCCTGTCTCCATGATGGCCCGGAACATATCGTCCGTCAGATTGCGACTGTTGTTGCACACCGCCCGACTGTTGGAATGGCTGGCAATGATGGGCTTTTCCGTCACCTTCATGATATCCCAGAAGCCCTCGTCGCTGCAATGGCTCACATCCACCACCATGCCGCAGCGCTGTGCTTCCTTTACATATTCTTTGCCCAGCTCCGTCAAGCCACCACCGGTTTTATGGGAGCCGATGAGGGTGTTCTGTTCGTTCCAGCCCAAAGTGGAGATTCGGAAGCCTACCTTGTACAGATCCTCCAGCAGCGCCGGGTCAAACCCGAAGCCTGCCGGGCCCTCGATGGTCAAAATGGCAGACATCTTCCCTTTTTCCAAATTCTGTCGCACTTCTTGAGCGGAGTACACCTGGCCGATGGTGCGCTTGTTCTTTTCCAGCTGTGATAGGATCATGTCCATTTCCCGCTGGAAAATGATCTCCGGAGAGGCATTGTGCCACTCCCGCATAAAAGGCGTTGTAAAGCAGGCAAAGCACTGGCAATAGCCGGGCAAAGCCTTTGCCCGCTCCAGGTCAATGTGCAGATCGTTTTTCTTCAGATCTTTTGCGTCCAGCAGGTCCTCGCCCAGTAGTGCCAGAGCCGTATCGCAGTGCAGGTCAAAAACAGGAAACTTCATTGAAATGCGTCCTCCAAGTGTGTAATTCTGGGTTTATGCGTTGCAGTGCCCTGTGGGGCATATATCTCCACCACATCAAATCGTGGCTGGAGTTCCGTTGGGTATTGAGACAGATACAGCGAGGCGGTCATTCGCAACCGATCCTGCTTAGCCCGGTTCACATACTCCCTGGCAGCAGCAAAATCATCGGACTTGCGCAGTTTGACCTCCACAAAAACCAAAAACTTTTTATCTTTAACGATCAAGTCGATCTCCCCGAAGCGGCAGTGATACCCAACCGCCACCAGCTGGTAATGCTTTTTCCGCAGGTACTCTGCCGCCACTGCCTCTCCCCAGGCACCGCTGAGATTATTTGTCCACATAGAATTTTTTTAGGAATGTCAGCCGATGGGCATCGCAATGCCCGTATGTACGCAACGCCTCATAGTGAGCCTTGGTGCCATAGCCCTTATGGATCTCAAAGCCGTACTGGGGATATTCCTTTGCGATCTTCTCCATATAGTCATCCCGGCTGACCTTTGCCAATACGGAAGCGGCGGCGATATTGGCACTGCGGCTGTCCCCTTTCACCACAGTCATCACCGGAATGCCGAAATCCATCTCCCGGTTACCATCGATCAAAGCAAAGTCCGCTTTGCCTTCCAACTGTGCGATTGCCCGCTTCATGGCAAGAAACGTCGCCTGCAAAATATTTATCTCATCGATCTCTTTTTCCGTAGCGAAGCCAATACCGTAAGCCACAGCCTGTTCCTTAATAACAGGAAAAAGCTCCCGACGACGCTTATCCGTCAGCTTTTTGCTGTCGTCCAGCCCCGGAATGTCCAAATGCTCCGGCAGGATCACCGCCGCTGCGTAAACAGGGCCAGCAAGAGGGCCACGCCCGGCCTCATCCACACCGCAAATGACGCCCACATTTTGTTCCTTCAGAGAGTCTTCGATCTCCCACAAATTCTTCTCAGCCATTGGTCTCCTCCTGGGGTTCCTCAAATGTAAATCTTCCCAGCTTACCGCTGCGGTACTCATCCATCAGCACCTTTGCCATCCGCTCGGTGTTGATCTCGCCGCCGGACACCAGAAAACCACGCTTCCGGCCGGCCATTTCCAGCAGCTCCCAACCGGGTGTCCCCTGCTCCGCTTCAAGGCCATAGCGATCCTTCAATGCCTGGGGATAGCGCTGATGAAGCACCTGGATCAGGGAGCAGGCCAGCTCCTCAATATCCAAAATGCCATCCTTTACTGCACCGGTGTAGGCCAGCTTCATGCCCACCTCCGGATCCTCAAATTTGGGCCAGAGAATACCGGGGGTATCCAGCAGCAGCAAGCCGCTGTCCACCGTCACCCATTGCTTTCCCCGGGTCACGCCGGGACGGTTCTCCGCCTTGGCACCCTTCCGCCCGGAGATTTGATTGATCAGTGTGGATTTTCCCACATTGGGAATACCCACCACCATCACCCGCAAAGGCCTGTTCATGCCCCGGGCGGCGTTGCGCTCGATCTTCTCTTTCAACACAGACCGGACCGCCGGCTGAAAATTGTTGATTCCCTTGCGGCTCTTGCAATCCGTGGGCACGGCCGCCATCCCTTTACTCTTGAAATAAGCACTCCAGCGCTTTGTCGCCTCCGGATCTGCCAGATCCATCCGATTTAGGATCACGATCCTCGGCTTATCCCCGCAAATAGCGTCAATATCCGGGTTCCGGCTGGACATAGGGATCCGGGCGTCCACGATCTCGCAAACTGCATCCACCTGCTTCAAATCTGCCTCGATCTGCCGCCGGGTCTTGGTCATGTGGCCCGGATACCACTGGATATTCATCTGATTGTCATTCATCCTTCAATTCCTCCGATCCATCCAATGCGCCCCAAATCAAAATCCCTGGGGGAACTTGCCGTATTTGTTCCAGGCAGAAACAGCAAGCAAACCTTGCCGATGACCTCCCGCTTGTCCACCAGACCGATCTCCGGGCTGCGGCTATCCTTGGAGCCGTTGCGGTTATCGCCCATCACAAAGATGTGACCTTCTTCCACAACCAAGGGAAATTGTACGCCTTCATAAACATTTGTCGCCGTCATGGTATAGTCTTCTTCAAGGGCTTCGCCATCCACGTAAACAATGCCCTTCTCAAAATCGATGTCCACCGTCTGGCCTTCCGTTGCGATCACCCGTTTGACAATGGGCGCACCATCGTCAAAGCTCTCTTTGCACGCCACAATGATATCCCCGTACTTGGGTTCATGATAGAAAAGGTTATTCAACAGCAGCAGATAGTCGCCGTTATACAGCGTATTATTCATCGAGGTACCGGAAACCACCACAACACGGAACAGCAGCAAAAACACAACGATCAAGGTCGCAAGCAAATAAACCAGATCATGCAAATACGCAAGGATGGTATCTTGCCATCTGACCTTTTTGCGTTTTTTCCGAACCGGCGCAACTGCGGACGATGAATTCTGTGGCACAGGCTCCGGCTTTTCGTTGATCTGCGCCAGTATCTCATTTATAATGCTGTCTGCGTCCATGCCGGCAACATCTTCGAAAAACTCATTATTATCTTTATTGTTCAAGTTATCCAAAAAGGTTCACCCCAATATTAACAGCCGAAGCTGATACTTGCTTATACCAAGCTTATTCTATTATAAACGAAATGGGTACAAAAAAAAAGAGGGCAAGCCCTCTTTTTTTTGCGGTTTTCGATTAAACCTTCTCCTTGACCTTAGCAGCCTTACCGGTGCGGTTACGCAGGTAGTACAGCTTTGCACGACGGACCTTACCATGACGGACAGTCTCGATCATTGCAACATTGGGAGAATGCAGGGGGAACACCTTCTCGCAGCCAACGCCATAGGAAACACGACGAACGGTGATGGTCTCACCAATGCCACCGTGCTTACGGGCGATAACGGTGCCTTCGAACACCTGAATACGCTCACGAGAGCCTTCCTTGATGCGAACGTGCACACGAACGGTGTCGCCCACGTTGACTTCGGGCAGCTCTTCCTTCATGTACTGGCTAGACAGGGCCTTAACTAAATCCATTTCTTTGTCCTCCTTAAATATTAGGCGTTCATGCAGTCCATTTTGGCCGCAGAGGACCCACCTTGATTTGA
>CAZGTR010000080.1:0-6038 GCA_964528715.1 uncultured Oscillospiraceae bacterium
TCCAGGATCTCCTGGGCGGCCTGGTCATAATCGTTGTTATACACCACATAGTCGCACAGGGGGATGTTGCTCTTTTCCGAATCGATAGCCAAAAGCCGGTTGGTCTTGTCCTCGATGGTGGAATTTTTCTTTAGGATCGACTCGATGAGCGTTTTCCGGTCCCGCTTGATGTAAATGGTCACCACATTGTCAAAATGGCATTTCAGAGTCATGGCACCGCAGATGTCCATGGTGGTCAGCACATTTTTCCCGGTCTCCAGAATTTTCTGCACATCTGCCTTTTTGGAGCCGAAGCCATGACCTGCGTACATGGTGGACTCGAAAAACGACTGGTCATCCAGCATTTTCCGGAATTCCTGGGGAGAGACATAGTTATACCAGTCGTTTTCCTTCAGACTGGTGGGGTCTTTGGTGGTATAGGACTGGAGCTTTTCCAGCTGATCCGTCCGACCGATGAGCTTGCCCGCCACCTTGGTCTTGCCACTGCCGGAGGGGCCGACCAGGCAGACGATGCACGGGTGCATCAGCACCGGATCCTCCAGAGAGGAATTGCTCTTGATGATCACTTCCAGCAGCTTCAAAAACTCATCGTAATTGTTCACCGCCAGCATTCCCGTGGCATCCTGATTCCAGGGACGGCGCATTAGAATGGGGTACTTGGCGTTGGATTTGACCACATTGTGCATACCGTCGTCAAACAGCACATCCACGCCGATCTTATCCTTCCGGCTGCCCATGTAGATATTGCCCACCGGGATCTCCGGAAATTCCTCCATGATCCGCTTGGCCCGGATGCCCATGAACTCCGGCGGGATGGAGGTGGAAATAAACACTTCCGCAATTTTCGTTAACTTCCGGACGAACTCCTTGGCTCCGGCGATCACCGGCTGCTTTTCGTAAAATTCCGGATCCTTGAAATACTCAAAGATCACATCCGCCCGGCTGCCCAGATGGCCCCAGCGGTCCACCTCGTGGATGGAAATGGGCGGGTCGATCTTGTACTGCTCGTTGGCAAGGCGAATAGCATAGGGGATACACTCCAGCAGCAGATCGTCCACATCCAGCGCCACGGACATTTTATAGTGTCTGTTCATCGTCGTACCTCTTTTCTGTGTTGTCACCAGGTCTGTAAAATTTTCAGGATCTCGTCCTCGTAGTTTTCGTTGAATTCCTCGCTGCGACCGGCGGTGCGCACATTGGACTCCGCTCCCCGCTCCGGTGCCGGAAACTCCCAAATATGGTAACTCAAGCCGCTGTGGATAAAGTCGATGCTGCCACAGTCGTCCTCTTCGCAATATGCAAAGGCGATCCCTCTACCTTTCAGAAATTCTTGAATTCTCGTCAATCGCATGGTCTCACCTCGAAATTTGTTGTTTTTATTATACAGGAAGGCGGCCCAAAATGCAAGGCCGAAACATTTGACAGCCGTGATATACTGGATAAAAGTGAAGAAAAGGAGCATCCCCCATGAAAAAGCAGGAAAAGACCAATGTAATGCGCATTTTGGACCAGAAAAAGGTACCCTATCTGGCCCATTGCTACGCCGATACCGACGCCATCAGCGGCCCGGATATCGCCCAGGTGCTGGGCCAGGATCCGGCTCGGGTATTCAAGACCCTGGTCACTGTGGGGCACAGCAAAGGCCACTATGTGTTTGTCATTCCCGTATGCCGGGAGCTGGATCTAAAAAAGGCTGCCAAGGCCGTGGGGGAAAAGAGTATCGAAATGCTCAAATCCAAGGAGCTGCTGCCCCTGACCGGCTATATTCACGGCGGCTGTTCCTCCATCGGCATGAAGAAATTTTTCCCCACCACCTTTGACACCACAGCCCTGGATCATGAAACCATCTGCTTCAGCGCCGGAAAGATCGGCTACCAGGTGGAGCTTTCCATGAAGGATCTGGAGAAAGTCATTCCCTATTCCCTGGCAGATCTGTGCGTGTGACCCCAGAGCACCGCAAAATATTTTCCATAACACCCAAACCGGGCGTGCCGAAAATGGCACGCCCGGTCGATTTATTCCTGTTCCGTTGCAAAATGGGTCTGGTAATAGTCCCGGTTGCCAAAGAGTCTGTCGCAGAAGGTCTCATATCCCCATAGCTCACTGAGGGTCTGTTTGCCCGAGAACAAGTTGGTGCCCAATCCCAGCCGGTCACCGTCAATGGTGCAACCCAAAGCTGCCAAGGTGGTGGGAAATAGATCCAGGGTGGTAAATTCCCGATTTTTAGCATTTTCCGTCTGGATGGCGGCATTGAGGAAGCAGTTATACACCCGGCGGACATAGGCTTCGTCCACATTCCGCTCAAAATAATCCGCATCCATAGAGCAGTGGTCCCCCACGATGACAACTGTGGTATTTTCATAAAAACTCTGCTGCTGGATCCACTGAACGAATGCCGCCACCTGTCGGCTGGAGCAGCGGATCACATTGTCGTACTGCTGTTCGTACTCATCGCCGCAGTTGGGGCACAGGTGCCCATCCACATGGTGGGTGTCCACAGTGAGCATAGTGAAGGCAAATGGCTGATCCAGCTGGGAGAGTTTCGTCAGCTCCTGCTTGGCATAATCAAACAGGTGGTAGTCCTCCATGCCCCACCAATCGTCCCAATAATCCTCCGGAACGATACCGTCGGCATAGGCCGTTTCGATGTCCAATATCTCATCCACGCCATGGGTGCGATAATATACGCTCCGGTCTCCAAAGGCCGCCTTAGAGCCGACCACGAGCGTCTGGTAATAGCCATTTTTGTGGAGAATGTCCATCAGAGTCGTGGCCCCAGGCAAAAGGGTATCCACATCGCTTTCAATTTTTTCGTCGTCGCTGTCCTCCCGGACCGGGGCCAGGGGGATACCCGCCGTCTGGGACACCATGGCGCCGATGGTCCAGGTGGCGCCGGTGGTGGGGCGGAATCCGCCCACGCCGGTGCTCTGGGAGAAATTCAGATTGTCTTTCGCCAGCTCATACAGCTCCGGGATCAAATTTTCCGAAACACCGCCGCCCAGTTCCTGAGACATAAAGCTGGTCTCCATGGATTCCAGCAGGATGTACACCAGATTGCGTTTCTGTTCTGGAAAGGTAACGGTGGTCTGATCTGGGTCCTGATAAGCAGACTCGTAGATCTTAAAATCGCCGTTGATGTTGATCAGATAATCCACCAGCTGGGAGTCGAAGGCCGCAAACACCACCATGGCTACGCTGAGCGCTGCCATAACGGTGTGAATAACCCACTTTTTCACCTTTTCCCGGCGCAGCAGATGCCGGGCTAACGCCACGGCTCCGGCGCTGACCACCAGCGCCGGCAGCAGCCCTTCCAGCAGGTACAGGAAAAACAGGCTACTGGAAGTGCCGGACAGGTTTGCAGTCAACGTAAACAGGATGGAGTCAAAATTGATATGTCCATAAGTATTCACATACCAGATATCCGCGAACAGGAGCACCGTGGCCAGAAAAAAGCCAATGGCGGAGGGAAGCAACCCGTCCAGCGGGCGCTTTTTCAGCTTTGTTGTTTCCGGGTTCTTATCCATAAGCATTTCTCCCATCGTTTTCGCCCTGCGAATGTTGGACTCATTGTATCACAATCATTTGTCCCTGTAAAGCATACGAACCATTAAGTTTTTCTTAACTTCACTGGTTTTCCGTCACTTCTTCCAAAAAGATCCGCTCTGCGAAGCCGCCTCGGGCCTGGGCTTTCTCTCGGCGCACCTGCTCCAGCTGTGCCAATGAATATCCCCGGGCTATGGCGGCGGCATAAATGACCTCCAACAGATCTACCAATTCCTCAATGTTTTGATCTTTGTGGTATTCTGCCAGCTCCTCGTCCAGTTTTTTGTCCAGTGCCCGCAGATATTCTTCATTGGAAAGGGTCCGGGTCACGCAGCTGCTGCCCCCGGCCTCGATGATCTTTGGGATCTGATCCCGCACCAGCTTGTTGTACTTTTTGACCTGCATCATGGAACCTCCCGAATTTTTTCTTCCATTATAGCACGGAAATATTTCTATTGAAAGTGCAAAAAAACGAGAGAGAACGGTTTTCCGTCTCTCTCGTTTCGATTTTTTATAGGGCGATCCTTTTCAGCATTTTTTCCGCTTCCCGGAAGAAAAGCGGTGTTGTATCCGGATAGGTCAGCTCCTCCGGCAGGGAAGTGAACAGTCCGATCTCCTTCATTTCGCTTTCCGGCAGCTCCCCCAGGGATGCCGCTACCGCCAGAAATACCATGCCGTTGGAGCAAGCCTGGGTATTGAAGCCCCAATAATCACACACAGGATAAAGCGCTGCATCACGAATGCCGCTTTCCTCAAAGAGTTCCCGTCTGGCGCATTCCACAGGTGTCTCCCCTGGCTCGATATGCCCACCCTGGGTCTCCCAGGTGGTGCGCTTCCGATGCCGTGAAAGCACCCATTTCCCCTTGTAATAAGTACAAATCGCCGTATATTTATAGCTACACAGGTAATCCAACGGATAGATCCGGGCTTTCAGCTCCTTGCGGATGGTCTCCCGGTCGATGTGGGGCGCATCGGTGACGATCCCCAGTGCCCTGCACCGTTCCATGGCGGCCAGATGTCCCTGCGGCGCCGCTTTCCGATACCAGAAGGCCGCCTGCTCCGGATCTTTTTCGACGCCATCACCTTGCTCATGTGCCTGCGCCAGCTCAAACTGCGCCTGCGCTTCCCCATCTTCGGCCCGATGCCGGATAGATGGGATCATGATATCCGTATTCATTTTCGTTTCACGCTTTCAATGCGCAGTATCAGTCCACGCAGATCAGTTCATATTCCTTGCTGCCATAGCCCAGCGCTGCGGCCGCATCGATGGTATGGGTGCCATGGCGGCTGTTCACCCGCTCCAGGAAATGGGCTTTGCCGGGGTCGTCGGCGGCGTTGACCAGATCGATGCAAGCCTGATCCAGGGCCACCGGGTCCAGGGAGGACAAAATGCCGATGTCTGCCATGCAGGGGTCCTCGGCCGTGGCGCAGCAGTCGCAGTCCACGCTCATGTTGCACATGACGGTCACATAGGCGGCATTCTCCCCAAAGAGCTTCACCACGCTCCCGGCGGCGTCCGCCATGCTCTCCAGAAATGCGTCCTGCTCCGGCAGATTATCCCACAGCTTGTACTGGTCGTCCGTGGCACCGGCGGAGTGGATGTAGGATTTGCCTGCGGTGGAGGCACAGCCGATGGACAGCTGTTTCAATGCGCCGCCGTAGCCGCCCATGGGATGGCCCTTGAAATGGGACAGCACCAGCAGAGAGTCATAATTTTGAATGTTCTTGCCCAGATAATTCTTCTTGATCTGCTTGCCATCGGGAATGACCACTTCCAGATCCGGGCCTTCGGCATCCATGATGTCCACATCAAAGTAGTGGTTCCAGCCGTGGTAGGCGATGAGCTTGCGGTGCTTATCGGTGGTGTTGCGCTGACCCTCGTAGGCGGTGTTGCACTCCACAATGGTGCCGTTCACATGGTCGATCATGGGTTTCATGAATTCCGGGCGGAGGAAATTCTGGTTTCCCTTCTCGCCGGAGTGGACCTTCACCGCCACCTTGCCTGACAGCTTCTTTCCCAGCAGCCCATACAACCGAACGACATTTTCAGGCGTGATATTTCTGGTAAAGTAGACTTTTGCTTTTTCCATGGTCATTGCCTCCTTTTGTAAGTTGTTTTCATTATAAAAATGAAGGTCGCACTTGTCAAGCGTCGATCCTCCACGATCTCGTATAGAAGGACTTTGCAACCATTTTCCCTATGTCGAAATTTTGTGCAAACTTCCGTTTTTCTTTTTTCCATTTGAAAAAACAAGCGGTAAAAATTGTTCGATTTACTGAAATTTACATTTTCTTCATTTTTCTCTTGCGTGTAGGCCATTCTTGTGATATTATGTGACCACAGTCGCTATACCAATCACAATTGAAGCCACACTTAACTTGTGATATCGACATTTTTCGTTCCATCACAAGCTGTTTCTCGCCGAATGTAATAAAAAACAGAGCGGCATACGCCGCTCTGCCCAATCAATAAACCAGTCTTCCTGTGATGGGAA
>CAZGTR010000081.1:0-5990 GCA_964528715.1 uncultured Oscillospiraceae bacterium
GTCTCCACCACCTCGTACAGGAACGGATGGTTCACGCCCAGCAGCTTGCCATGACGGGCAGCCCGACGCAGCAGGCGGCGCAGCACATAGCCACGGCCCTCGTTGGAGGGCAGCACGCCGTCAGCGATCATGAAAGTGGATGCACGGATATGATCGGTGATAACACGCAGGGAAACATCGTTCTTGGCGCTCTGACCATAAGAAGCACCGGTGATCTTCGTCACATGGTTGGTGATGTTCATGACGGTATCCACGTCGAACAGGCTGTTCACATCCTGGCAGACCACCGCCAGACGCTCCAGGCCCATACCGGTGTCGATGTTCTTCTGCGCAAGCTCAGTGTAGTTGCCCTGACCATCGTTATCGAACTGGGAGAACACATTGTTCCACACTTCCATATAGCGGTCGCATTCGCAGCCAACGGTGCAGCCGGGCTCGCCGCAGCCATACTTCTCGCCACGGTCATAATAGATCTCGGAGCAGGGGCCGCAGGGGCCGGAGCCATGCTCCCAGAAGTTGTCCTTCTTGCCGAAGCGGAACACATGATCCGCAGGCACGCCGATCTCCTTGGTCCAGATCTCGAAGGCTTCTTCGTCATTTTCGTAGATAGAAGGATACAGACGGTTCTCGTCCAGGCCCACCACCTTGGTCAAAAATTCCCAGCTCCAGGCGATGGCCTCGTGCTTGAAGTAGTCGCCAAAGGAGAAGTTGCCCAGCATCTCAAAATAGGTGCCGTGGCGGGCAGTCTTGCCGATGTTCTCGATATCGCCGGTGCGGATACATTTCTGGCAGGTGCAGACACGATGCCGGGGAGGCTCCACCTCGCCGGTGAAGTAGGGCTTCATAGGTGCCATGCCGGAGTTGATCAGCAGCAGAGAAGCGTCATTTTGCGGGATCAGAGAAAAGCTGGGCAGACGCAGATGGCCCTTGCTCTCAAAGAAGCTCAGGAACATCTCCCGCAGCTCGTTTACGCCATAAGGTTTGGGATCCATAGGAATTACCTCCAAATAAATTACAAATAAATAAACCCCGCCCCTGGATTTAGGGGCGAGGTGAATCGCGGTACCACCCTAATTCGCCGGAAAACCGACATCTTAGCGGCTCTGTAACGGGAGCACCCGTCCCGGTCCTCCCGGGCGACACGAAAGTGGCAGCCTGTCTTCCACCAAAGGGCTTTCACCTTCCCCTTCTCGCTATGGGCTTCCAAGCAGTTTTGTTTTCGTATTGTCTTTTCATATCAGTGTTATTGTAGCATAAATCCGCCAAATGTCAATATTTTTTGACGAATCACAGGGCTTTCAGCGTCCCAAGCAGGCGGTTTGCGATGAGCACATGACCGTCATCATTAGGGTGCAGACCGTCGGGCATATACATTTCCTTCAGGATCGGCACTTTGGGCTGCATCATGCAGGTAGCGAACAGGTCCACAACCGGGATACCATAATACTGGGCCACCTGTCGCTCGATGCGCACATAGTCCGCAAGGGTCCCAGCCCGGCGGATCCCCTTTGCGTTGCGACCGTCCTCATCCTCGATCTCCCGGTGCAGCGGTGTCATGAGCACGATCTGCGCTTTGGGATACTTGTTGATGAGCTTTTCCAGCAACACATGGCAGGCGCCGTAAAAGGTCTCGTCCGTCCGGTCTTCCATATGCCCAAGCGGAGCATCTCCATGACCAAAGTCATTGGTACCGCCAAAGACCACCACCACATCTGCATCCTCGATCATCTCATCCACCCGAGGAATGAAATACAGGTCATGCCGGGGTTTAATGGACGGAAACAGCTGATTTGCAATGCGAGTGCCGCCAATGCCGTAGCCATAGACCTCTGCCCCAGTCATTTTTCCGATACGCTGCCAGTAGATGTTGTTTTCCTTGTCCTCAACACCATGGCCTTCCGTAATGCTATCGCCCAAAAAGGCGATCTTTTTATCCTTGAGTTCCACCGTTTTCTCTCCTTTATATTTTTGAGTCCAGCCAGGCCATCAGTGCGGCCCGGCCTTCCTCCGTCAGGGGAAAGACCTCTTTCCCCTCCATTTCGCTTTTTTCGTAGCAGTAAGGCCCATGCCAGTATTCCGCCACGATGGTGCTGTTTTCAAAATCCACTTCTTTGGGTGTCGCCATGACCACCTGCGGCTCTGCCCGGAAGCGAAAATTTCCGCAAGAGCCGGTAAAAATATTGTTCATGGCAAACGTATGCAAAGTCGGAAGAAAGAGTCTGTCCATATCACAGATCCTTTGTCAGCTCTTCCATCTCGTCCAGCAGCTTGCCGAACAGCTCCAACGCCTGCTCCACAGGCTCCGGGCCGGTCATGTCCACACCTGCACCCTTCAGCAGGTCGATGGGGCTCTTGGAGCAACCTCCAGACAGGAAGCCGATATAATCCTTCACGGCGCTTTCACCCTCATTGAGGATCTTCCGGGACAGGGCGATGGCAGCGGAGTAGCCGGTAGCATACTGGAAAACATAATAATCATAGTAGAAATGGGGAATTCTTGCCCATTCCACGGCGATATTATCGTCCACGACCACATCCGGGCCATAGTAGAATGCATTGAGCTTCTTGTACTCGCTGCACAGCAGATCAGCGGTCAGCGTCTTTCCTTCTGCCACCCATCTGCCCATCATCAGCTCAAACTCTGCAAACATGGTCTGGCGGTACAGCGTGCCCTTAAACTGATCCAGGAAGTGGTTTATCAGATAAATGCGCTCTTTCTTATCCGTTGTTGTGGAAAGCAAATGCTCCATCAACAAAGCTTCATTGCAGGTAGAAGCTACTTCCGCCACAAAGATCACATAACCGGAGTCCACCGGGTTCTGCTTGTGGTTGGAATAGTAGGAATGGAGGGCGTGGCCCATTTCGTGGGCCAGGGTGAACTGGCTGTCCAGCGTGCCGGAGTAGTTCAGCAGCACATAGGGATGAACACGGGCACCAGCAGAATAAGCGCCGCTGCGCTTGCCCACATTGGGATACACATCGATCCATCGGTTTTCGAAGCCTTCCTTCAAAATGGAGCGGTATTCCTCGCCCATGGGTGCCAGAGCGTCATACACAGTCTGCTTTGCCTGTTCAAAGGGGATCTCCTTGTCCACACCGGCGACCAGCGGAGTGTAGGTATCATAGAAGTGCAGCTCGTCCAGACCCAGAAGCTTCTTGCGCAACCGGACATAACGGTGCATTTTGTCGATGTTTTTGTGTACCGCCTCGATCAAATTCAGATAAACAGAAGTAGGCACATTGGTACCGAATAGGGATGCTTCAAAGGCATTGTTGAAATGCCGGGCCTCGGCCTCGAATTTCAGCTGCTTGTTCTGGGCATTCATCAAGGCTGCAGCAGTATTTTTAAACTGATTATAACCGGCGTAGATGCTCTCATAAGCGTTCTTCCGAAGCACCCGGTCGCTGCTCTCCACGCATTGGATATAGGTAGCGTGGGTAATGGGGTGCTTGTTGCCCAGGGAGTCCTCGGCGTCAGCAAAGGTGATGTCTGCATTGTTGAACATACTGAATACATTGCTAGGGGTCTCGGAGATCTCACCGGTGGCTGCCAGCAGCTTTTCCTCGGCGGCGGACAGGGTGTGTTCCTTAAAACGGCGCTGATCAGTCAAGCTCCGGCGATAACGCTCCAGCTCTGGGCACTGGGCATAAAACTGCTCCAGCTTCTCATCGGAAATGGCCATGATCTCCGGCGTTGCAAAGCTTGTAGCAGCGCTCATCGCCACCATCACGCTACGCAGCTTGCCGCCCATAGCCTGGTAGGTGGAATTGCGGGTATCCTGATCGCCCTTGCGCATGGCATAGTTTGCCAAAGCACCCACCCGAACACGGTTCATTTCAGAAAGATACAGATAATCATACAGCGTCTTTCCGCTTTCACCCAGACGCCCGGCAAAGCTAGACAGCTTCTGCTTCACCTGCTCCAATGCTTGCAGCTCCGCTTCCCAAGCCTCATCACTGGGGAACAGGTCCTCCGTCGCCCAGGTATCGCACACCGGGATCTCACTGCGTTCACGAATTTTGTTTTGTTCAGCCATCATGTTGACCTCCACTGTAAAATTTTATTTTATTATAACACACTCCCGTGAAAAAGCAATCTTCCCCTTTTCTTTTTCTTTTTTTCATGGTACAATGTGGTTCATTCGAGGAAAAAAGGAAGATCTATGATGAATAAACAACTCAAAGGCAGCCTTGCCTTGCTGCTGGCCACCATCATCTGGGGCTCCACCTTCGTGGCCCAAAGCGTGGGCGTGGAGCAGATCGGACCCATGACCTTTCTGGCTGTCCGGGGATATCTGGCCATTGCGGCGCTGCTGCCGGTGGTCTACCTTCGTGATAAAAATGGCTTTGCTGCAAAAATGAAAGATCCAAAGCTCTGGAAAGCTGGTCTAATGTCCGGTGCAGCCCTGTTCGTTGCAACGGCATTGCAGCAGGTGGGCTTATTATACACCACCGCCGGAAAAGGCGGATTCATCACCGCCATGTACATCATTTTAGTCCCCATTTTCGGACTTTTTGTAGGCAAAAAGCCCCCTGTGCGGGTCTTTTTCAGCGTTGCCATAGCAGCTGTGGGATTGTACCTGCTCAGTGGTGCCGGGGCTACTGCTATAAACATCGGTGATGTGCTAATGCTTCTGTGCGCCTTTGCCTTCACCATCCAGATCCTGATCCTGGACCGGGTGGCGGGTGAACTGGATAGCGTTGCTTTGAACATGGTCCAAAGCCTCATCTGCGCCTTGATCGCAACGTTCTTCATGTTCACCGAGGATAACACCCTGCCCCAGATCCTAAGCTGCTGGCTGCCCCTGTGCTATGCCGGTATTCTGTCCATGGGCGTTGCTTATACCCTGCAAATCGTGGGTCAGAAGGCCCTGGAGCCAACCACGGCTTCCCTAATGATGAGCTTCGAATCCGTGTTCGCTGCAATTTCCGGCTGGCTGATCCTGGATGAGACATTGAGCGCTGCGGAAGCCGCAGGGTGTTTGCTGGTATTTGGAGCCATTATTTTCTCCCAGATTCCTCTTAAAAAGATAAAAAAACGCACCATTCATAAAAATAACTGATATTTTTTGTTTTTTCTTCACAAAGCACTTGACAAATGCCGCAGGTAGTGGTAGACTTCAATTTGAATTAAATAGTCGGAACAAAGTTTGTTTGAGGTGCGGAAGTCATCAGTACCGGAAAGTTGCCACTCTGAAGGCCATAACTTTTCGTGAAAGGGGTCTTTCGCCGAAATGTTTCCCGGTCAGAGCCGTGGAGCGTTGGGTGCCCGGATAAGATCCTGGCAACTGTCACAAGGAATTTGTGGAGTGCTTACAATCGGTTCGTTTTTTGATGTATGTTGCAACAATGGACGGTCGAAGCACTTGCTTCGACCGTTTTTTTCGCATTATCAAAAAGGAGTGTTCCCATTATGAAAAGAATCATCGCAACCGTACTGTCCCTCGTTCTCGCCCTCAGCCTCTGTGCCTGCTCCGGCAGCAACCAGAAGGTGGACCTGTCCAAGGTCACTTCCCTCTCCGACATCGCAAACTCCGGTGCCAAGATCGGCGCCCAGTCCAACACCTTCCATCTGGAAGCTCTGAAGGCCCAGGTCACCGGCATCACCACTAGCGACCTGGACGATTTCGCCCTGCTGCTCACGGCCCTGAAGTCCGGTGCCATCGACGGCTATGTTGCCGAAGAACCCACCGCCTGGTCTGTCTGCGCCAAGGACAGCACTTTGACCTATCTGGCGCTGAAGAACAACTCCACCGGCTTCACCGCCGATGACGCCGATGTGGGCATTGCCGTTGGCTTTAAGAAGGGCAGCGAGCTGACCGGCAAGGTCAACACCATCATCGCCGGTATCAGCGAAGAGACCCGCAGCGCCCTGATGCAGCAGATCGTAACGATCACCGAGGATCCCGACACCGCCCTCAATGAGACACTGGCCCTGCAGAGCACCAACACCTCCACCTCCAACGGCACCTTGAAGATCGCCATGGAGT
>CAZGTR010000082.1:0-5919 GCA_964528715.1 uncultured Oscillospiraceae bacterium
CGTTTGTCCAGGCTGCCACCATTGACGCCAATGCGGATGGGGATATGCTTGTCCTTGCACACCTCTACCACCGCCTTGACCCGGTCTTCCCCACCGATGTTGCCGGGGTTGATGCGGATCTTGGACGCACCGCCTTCGGCGGCTGCGATCGCCAGCTTGTAGTCAAAATGGATGTCCGCCACCAGGGGCAGCTCGCTCTCCTTGCAGATATCCGCAAAGCCCCGGGCCGCCTCCATATTCTGCACGGACAGCCGGGCGATCTGGCATCCGGCGGCTTTCAGCGCCCGGATCTGGGCCAGCGACCCTTCCACATCCGTCGTCTTGGTATTGAGCATGGACTGGATGACCACCGGCGCACCGCCGCCGATCTTCACACCGCCCACATCGATTTGTCTGGTCATAACATTCACCCCTTAAAAATGGTAAAGATATCCTTAAACATGATCAGCGCCATCAGCGCAAGAAGCAGTATCATACCGGCACCGTGGATATAGCCTTCGTACTTGGGATCCACCTCTTTGCCGGTGATCTTGACAATGGCAGTGGTGATCAGCAGCGCCACAGCCCGGCCGCCGTCCAGGGCCGGGATCGGCAGCAAGTTCATGATCGCCAGATTGATGGCGATAAAGCCGCCAAAATAGAGCATATTCAGCAATGCGTCCACCCAAGTGGAGGATGCCTGGGCCAAATCGTTCATCTGGTCCACAATGCCCACAGGGCCGGTCATATCCGAAACGCCAGCGTCACCATTGATAAGCATTTGTAGACTCAACCGCACGATCCGTCCGGCATTGAGGACATTTTTCCAGGCATAGTCCAGCTTGCCTCCCAGGCTCAGTTTTTCTGACACAGAGAAAGAAAAGCCAAACCGAAGCGATGTGGAACCGTCCGCATTGGGAAATTCATGGCGCTCCATCTTAAAATCATCCAGATAGACCTTTTCTCCATTGCGCCGAACCACCAGATCGTGGACATCCCCGGCATTCAGTGACAAAATAGTGGAAAAATCGGACTGGACATAGATCTTCTCCCCGTCCATCTCCAAAATGGTATCTCCTACCTGCAAGCCGTTCTCGCCGTTCAGGGTGCAGCCTTCTTCAAAGGCGGACACCGTGGGCAGCACGATCTGCTGCACCGGCAAAAACACGATGACCATGATCAGCACACCTGCCAGAAAGTTCATAGCAGAGCCCGCAAGGAGAATACCCAGCCGCTTCCACCAGGCAGCTTTCTGGAAGGAATGGGGATCGTCCGTATCCTCGTCCTCTCCCTCCATGGCGCAGTAGCCACCAAAGGGAATGCATCGGATGGAATAGAGGGTCTCGCCCTTTTGCTTTTTCCACAAGGCCGGGCCCATGAAGATGGCGAACTCATTGACTCGGACACCGGAGGCCTTTGCCGCCATAAAATGTCCCAATTCGTGGACAAAAACCAACAAACTAAAAAGTATAATTGCAAAAATGATCGTCATGCAAGGGTCCTCATTTCCGTTTTTCCTGATGGGCTTTCACATAGTCCCGGGCCTTTTGATCAGCGTCCAAAATCTGCTCCAAAGTGGGAGATTTCACAAAGGGCACCGCTTCCACTGCGCCACACACCAGATCATAGATATCATAGAAGCCGATCTTATCCTCCAGATACAATGCAACAGCCGCCTCGTTGGCACCGTTCATCACAGCGCAGGCGTTGCCGCCCTTGGCTGCACATTCCATGGCAAGGGCCAGACAGGGGAAGCTCTCCAGATCTGGCTTTGCAAAGGTCAGTGCCCCGCAGGTGGTCAGATCCAGCGCCTCCACCGGGCATTCCTGCCGCTGGGGGTAGGTCAGCGCCAGCTGAATGGGCAGACGCATATCCGGGCTGCCCAGCTGGGCCATCACCGCACCGTCGATGCACTCCACCAAGCTATGGACGATGCTCTGCCGATGGATCACAACATCCACCTGCTCCAGCGGCAGGTGATACAGCCGCATGGCTTCGATCACTTCCAAGCCCTTGTTCATCAAGGTAGCGCAATCAATGGTGATCTTGGCGCCCATTTTCCAATTGGGGTGCTTCAGGGCATCCGCCTTGGTCACTTTTTCCAGCTCCGGTCGCTTCATACCGAAGAACGGACCACCGGAGCAAGTCAAGATCAGTTTTTTCACTTCCCGCTTGGAGCCAATGCCCATGAGACACTGGAAGATAGCCGAATGCTCCGAGTCCACAGGGACGATCTCGGTCCCATATTTTTCCGCCTCTGCCATCACCAGCTCACCGGCGCACACCAAGGTCTCCTTGTTGGCAAGGCCAATGCGCTTTCCGGCCCGGATGGCAGCCAAGGTCGGCTTCAAGCCCAGCATACCCACCACGGCGGTGATCACGCAATCCACCCCGGGCAGTGTTGCCGCTTCGATCAAACCTTCTTCTCCCCAGGCAATGCGCACAGGCAGATCATTGATCTGCTTTTTCAGCTCCATTGCCGCTTCTTTTGTTGCCATCACCGCCAGCTCCGGATAAAACTCCCGGCACTGCTGGGCCATGCGTTCGACACTGGTCCCGGCGGTCAAAGCTTTGACGGAAATATCCATGCGGCTGATCACGTCCAGGCTCTGCCGTCCGATGGAGCCGGTGGAGCCCAGAATACTGACACATTTTACCATAGCATTACCCCACAACAGGCAGCAGCGCCAGCAGGATCTCCACCAGCGGAGCCACCACCATCACCGAGTCAAACCGATCCAGAATACCACCATGGCCCGGGATCAGATTTCCATAATCCTTAATACCGGTCTGGCGCTTTACCGCAGAGAAGCACAGATCGCCAAAGACACCGGCAGCGGAGCCCAGCAGGCCATAAGTAATGGCATACAGGTACTTCACCTGCTCATCCGTCACCAGTCCCACCACCAGGCAATACAGCAGCATACCCAAAACAGCGGTGATCATACCGCCAAGCATACCCTCAATGCTCTTATTGGGGCTGACCACGGGAGCCAGCTTGTGCTTGCCCCAGGCTTTGCCCACGAAGTAGGCACCGGAATCAGACAAAAATGCGATGACAAAGGGGATCAGCACCAGCATTCTGCCATTGCTGCCACTTTCCAGGATCCGAAGCAGCGCACACAGCAGATACGGCAGCAGCATACCGCCGGTCATGCAGATGGCGATACAGTCAAAGCGCAGCTTGGCATGAGCCAGAAGTACTTCTCCAAAAAGCAGGCAGAAGTAAATAAACACACCAAGCAGTGCCCACAGGTGCTCCATTCCGTTGTGGACCCAGAACGGGACAAAAAATGCCAGGACCATGGTATAGGCCACCAGACGCACATGGCGCACCAAGCCCGTGCCCCACAGCAACTCATAAGCTGCGATGGCGCACATGACGCCCAGTAGCACTGCGGTCATGACCTTCGGTGCCACCAGCAGCACGATCAGCAGCAAGGGCACCAGAACAACGGATGCGATAATTCTTGTTTTCATCTTTTATGCGCCTCCAAAACGGCGGTTCCGCCGATGGTATTCTTCAATGGCCCGGTCCAGATCCTCAGGTCCAAAATCCGGCCACAGTACATTCATAAACACAAATTCGGAGTACACCGTCTGCCAGGGAAGAAAATTGCTGATACGCATCTCTCCGGAAGGACGGATCACCAGTTCCGGATCCGGCACACCAGCAGAGTCCAGGAAATCCGTAATGGTATCTTCCGTGATATGCTCCGGATCAAAGGAGCCATCACGCACCTGCTGCGCGATCTGCCGCACGGCCCGGACGATCTCATCCCGTCCGCCGTAATTAAAGCAGAAATTTACCTGCACGCCTTCGTAAGCGCTGGAACGTTCCTCCGTCTCCCGGCAAAGCTTTTGCAGGTCCGGAGTGAGCTTGGTCAAATCACCGAAAAAGCGGAAGCGGACATGGTTCTTCTCCATATCCCGCAGGGCCTCTTTCAAGTATTTGACCATGAGCTTCATAATACCGGAAACTTCCTCCTGGGAGCGCTTCCAGTTTTCTGTGGAAAAAGCATAGACCGTCAGATATTCCACACCCAATGTGCGGCAATAGTTGGCGATCCGGCGAAAAGCTTCGCCGCCGGCACTGTGACCGGCTGTCCGGGGCAGGCCCCGATTCTTGGCCCAGCGTCCGTTGCCATCCATGATAATGGCAATATGACGAGGCGGGCTTAATTTGTTGGGCTGATCGGTATTCACCAATGAACCCTCCTTTCTGGTGATAAAACATTGGGGGCGTAGCCGCCCCCAATGTCCAACGAAGGCGTTACAGCGCCATCAGTTCCTTTTCCTTGGCGGCGAGATTTTCGTCCACCTTTTTGATATACTTATCCAGCATATCCTGCAGATCCTTCTCAGCCTTCTTCTGATCATCTTCGGTGATCTCAGAATTTTTCTTCAGCTTCTTCACATAGTCCATACCTTCCCGGCGGACATTGCGCATAGCTACCTTGGCGTCCTCAGCGTACTTCTTGACCTGCTTTGCCAGCTCCTTACGGCGCTCCTCGGTCAACTGGGGGAAAACCAGCCGGATCACACGGCCGTCGTTCTGGGGGTTGATACCCAGATCAGACATCTGGATGGCCTTCTGGATATCTTTCAGCAGCTTGGTGTCCCAGGGCTGGACCACCAGTGTGCGAGCATCCGGGGAAGAAATGGTGGCCACGCCGGCCAGAGGGGTCTCGCTACCATAGTATTCAACACTGATCCGATCCAGAACCTTGGCATTGGCACGACCGGCACGGACAGCGCCAAACTCCTCACCCAAATGCTCCAGGGTCTTGTCCATCTTTCTGGAATATTCCTTAAAATCTACGCTCATTTGATTTCCTCCTCAAAACTTGGTTTTCACGGTAGTGCCGATGGCCTCGCCCCGCACCACACGCATAATACTATCTTTCTCATCCAATCCGAAGCAGACCATGGTCATGTCATTTTCCATGGCAAGGGCCATTGCCGTAATGTCTGTTGCCTTCAGATTGTCCTCCAGCACCTTGGAATAGGTCAGCTGGGAGTAGCGGATGGCATTGGGATCCACATTGGGATCAGCAGAATAAATGGCATCCACATTTTTTGCCATCAGGATGGCGTCCGCCTCGATCTCCACGCCCCGGAGCACAACGCCCGTATCCGTAGAGAAATAGGGGTTGCCGGTACCGGCGGCGAAGATGACCACCTTACCCTCGTTTAGGTAACGGTTCGCCGTATCCCGGGTAAAGTATTCACAGAACTTGTTCATCTCCACAGCGCTGAGGACTCTTGCCTCCACGCCACGCTTTTCCAGTGCGTCCGCTACGGCGATGGAATTCATTACGGTGCCCAGCATTCCCATGGCATCAGCATGAGAGCGCTGCATTTTGTCTGCACCGTCCTTCACGCCACGCCAGAAGTTGCCGGCACCTACCATCAAGCCCACCTGGACACCCAGATCCACACATTCCTTGATGGAACGGCACACATCATCGATCACATCAAAATCCAGGCCACGACGCTGTGCACCCGCAAGAGCTTCACCGCTGACCTTCAGCATGATACGCTTATATTTGATTTCGGGCATAGTTGACCCCTCCCTCTTTTTATCCCCTCTATTCTATATGAAAAGTCAGAAAAATACAAGCAAAAAATCAGTTTCCGCCGGTCGTTCTTCAAATTTTTACAATTTGGCAATGTGCTGACTGCCCATCCGGCATTTTTCTGCGGAAAAGAGCGGGCTATTTTTGTTTTTCTGTTGCAAAAATCGGCGGGATGGGTTATAATCAGTTATTATCGAATTACCATGAAGAGAGGATGGATATCACATGGCTGAAATCACCGAAAGCAAAAATTTCATCCACGCTTTTATCGAGGAGGACATCGCAGACGGCGGTCGCTTCGCCGGTCAGACCGTCCACACCCGTTTCCCGCCGGAGCCCAACGGCTACCTGCACATTGGTC
>CAZGTR010000083.1:0-5739 GCA_964528715.1 uncultured Oscillospiraceae bacterium
ACCTCATCCTTACCAAGGATGCGCTCTACCGGCTGAGCTATAGCAGCATGTCTCGCAGACAGCTTCAGTATTATATAACGGATAGGCGAAAATGTCAAGCATTTTTTTTGATTTTTCGATAATTTTTTTCACATGATTTTGGGACGGTGAAAAGCCGCCCAAAATCACATTTTACCCCATTCCGGCAAATATTCGAAGGACATTTCTTTCCCAAACAGGGGGAAACTCAGCTTGCAGGAGAACAGCGCAGGATCTTTTTGCTCATCCCGGGCACCGTATTTCCGGTCGCCTACCAGGGGATATTGCCGGGAGGCAAACTGCACCCGGATCTGATGACTACGCCCGGTGTGAAGCCGGATACGCACCAGAGCGGGATCGGTATCGGACAGCCGGGTGAATTCCAGTCGGGCTTTTTTCACGCCCTTGCGCTCTTTTTTGACCACAAAGACCTTGTTTTTGCTGCTGTCCTTGAACAAAAGGTCGGTCCAATCCCCATTTTCCGGAGGTGTGCCGTGGACCAGTGCAACATACTCTTTTACCATGGTGCCATCCTGGATGGCCTTGCTCAGCGCCGCCGCAGCGGCCTTTGTGCGGGCGTAGACCATGACACCGCCCACGTTCTGATCCAGACGATGCACTGGATAAAATTCCCCACTCAGAGCCTCTGCCAGGGCCTGGGGCACACCGTGCTCGGAATCCAGCCCCACGGGCTTGACGCACACGGCGATATGCTGGTTTTGAAACAGGATCTCCATTTGTGCCCCTCCTTTTGGCCTATGATACCACGGATCGGGCAAAAAGTCCATGGGCACTTGCAAAAAATGCGCTTTTTCGGTATAATAGGCCCATAGGAGATGATGAAATGACAACGAAAGACTATCAGCGAAAACAGCCGCTGACCATATTTTTGCACTATTTTGCCGCCCATAAGGGGCTTTTTGCGGTGGACATCATCTGCGCCGTGGTCATCGCCGCCATTGATCTGGCGTTCCCGCTGGTCACACGGCAGGCGCTGTACACCTGGCTTCCCAATGAAAAATACGCAACCTTCTTCACGGTGATGATCGCCATGCTCTGCGCCTATGGCTTGCGGTCCTTCCTGCAATACATCGTGGCCTATTACGGTCACACCTTTGGCATTCGGGTGGAGGCGGACATCCGCCGGGACCTGTTCCGGCACATGCAGGAACTGAGCTTTGATTTTTACGACAAAAACCGCACCGGTCAGCTGATGAGCCGACTGACTTCCGATTTGTTCGAGTTGACGGAGCTGGCCCACCATGGCCCGGAGGATCTGCTGACCTCCACATTGACCATTGTGGGTGCGCTGGTGGTCATGGGCACCATCCAGTGGCGGCTCGCCATCGTGGTGGGGCTGATGATCCCGCTGTGCATTTTTGTTATCACGAGCCAGCGCAAGAGTATGTCCCGGGCTTCCAAGGCGGTGAAGGAAAAGACCGGACACATCAACACGGAGATCGAGTCCAGCCTCACCGGTATCCGCACCGCCAAGGCTTTTGCCAATGAGGAAGTGGAAAATGCCCGGTTCTGCGCTGCCAATGACATCTACCGCAATTCCAAGCGGTCGTTCCACAAGGCCATGGGCCGGTTCCACAGCTCCGTGGAGTTTTTCCTGTGCAGCCTGAATGTGATCATCATCGGCTTTGGCGGCTATCTCATTATGAAGGGCAAAATGGATTACCGGGATCTTCTGACGTTTACCCTGTATATCGCCACTTTTGTCAACCCTATGCGGAAGATCTCCAATTTTTCCGAAACATTTGCCAACGGCCTGGCGGGATTGAACCGGTTCGTGAATATCATGCGCATGGAGCCCACCATCCAGGACGCACCGAATGCGGTGGCGCAGGAGAATGTTCGGGGTGAGATCCACGTGGACCATGTTTCCTTTGCATACGATGGGGACCTTGCGGTGCTGAAAGATGTGAGTCTGCGGGTGCAGCCCGGGGAGACCATTGCCATTGTCGGCCCCTCTGGCGGCGGCAAAAGCACCCTCTGCCAGCTGATACCACGGTTCTATGATGTGAGTGACGGCGGCATTTCCATCGACGGGGTGGATGTGCGGCGCATTGCCCAGAAGTCCCTGCATGAAAATATCGGCATTGTGCAGCAAGATGTGTTCCTGTTTGCGGATACGATTTTTGAAAATATCCGCTATGGCAAGCCGGGTGCCACTATGGAAGAAGTGGTGGAAGCGGCGAAGAAAGCGGAAATTTACGAAGATATCATGGCTATGCCCCAGGGCTTTCAGACCTATGTGGGCGAGCGGGGCACCCTGCTGTCCGGCGGACAGAAGCAGCGGGTGGCCATCGCCCGGATATTCCTAAAAAATCCGCCCATTCTGATTTTGGACGAGGCGACCTCTGCGCTGGACTCTGTGACGGAGGCCAAGATCCAGCGGGCTTTTGACAATCTTGCCAAGGGGCGTACGACGCTGATCATCGCCCACCGGCTCAGCACCATTCGAGCTGCAAACCGTATCGTGTCGATCGCAGATGGTCGGATCACCGAATGCGGCACCCACGAGGAGTTGTTGAAAAAGGGCGGCGTGTATGAAAGCCTGTACCGGACCCAGAACGCCCAAGCATTGGAAATGTTCAATGCGTAAACAGCGAAGGATAAAATGCCCCGACTTGGTAGCAAAACCAGGCCGGGGTGTTTTGAAAGCCCATTGTAGGGCAGAGAAACCGCCCAGCGGTGGCCTACAATCTAAGGTATAGCGAATAAAGAAAGCCTCCCTTCGACAGGGAGGCTTTGAAGCTATGCGATATCGGGGATCACATTTTTTCCGGGGCAGAGAAGCCCAGAATATAGATACAGGTCTCCAGAATGTTCTTTGCCAGTGCGATGAGGGAAATGTAGCCGGCTTTCAGCTCCTCATTCTCCTCACCCAGGATCCGGGTCTCGTGATAGAACTTGTTGACGGCGGAGGCCAGATCATAGATGTAGGCGCAGATCATATTGGGAGCGGAAGCCTTCAATGCAGCTTCCAGGGCTGGGGCAAACTTGGTGATTGCCAGCATTAGATCCTTGGCATACTCGTTGGCGGGCAGCTGGATGGGAAGACTTTCCCAGGCACCGTATTTGCTCAGGATGGACTTGATCCGCACGATGGTGTACAGAATGTACGGGCCGGTGTTGCCCTCGAATGCGGCGAAGCGCTCCATGTCGAAGTTGTAGTCCTTGGTGGGCTGGTTGGACAGGTCGCCGTATTTCAGAGCGCCCATGGCGATCTTGGCAGTGGTAGCCTCCACTTCGCTCTCCTCCACGATCTTGTTCTCCACGACCTTGGTGCGGACAAAATCGGTCATATCCCGGATCAGTTGCTCCAGACGAAGCACACCGCCGTCCCGGGTCTTGAAGGGCTTGCCGTCAGCGCCGTTCATGGTACCGAAGCCCACGTGCTCCAGCTCGGTCTCGGGCTTGACAATACCGGCCTTCCGGGCAGCACGGAACACCTGCTCAAAGTGCAGGTTCTGGCGCTTGTCGGTGACATAGAGGATCTTTTCGGGATCCCAGTCCTGCGTTCGCTGGACCATGGTGGCAAGGTCTGTGGTGGCGTAGATGGAAGAACCGTCGGACTTGACCAAAATACAGGGAGGCATTTCCTTTTTGTCCCCCTCCTCGGTGACGGGGATGACCCATGCACCCTCGGACTGGACAGCGATGCCCCGGGCCTTCATATCCTCTACCATAGCGGGGATGTAGGGGTCTGCGTCGCTCTCGCCCAGCCATTTTTCAAAGTGGACATCCAGGTTGTCGTAGTTCTTTTTCAGGTCGGCAACGGAAATGCGCATGATGTGATCCCACAGGGCACGATAGCCCCGGCGGCCCTGCTGCAACTCAAAGGTCGCCTGATGGGCCTTGTGGGAGAATTCCGGGTCGGTTTTTTTGGAAGAAGCGGTGGGGTAGATCTCCTCCAGCTCATCCACGGTGAAGGGGGACTCCTCGGGGTATTCACCGGTGAAATCGGGATCGAAATAGGGCAGACCCGGCTGGCGCTCCTGCAACTCTGCAATGATCAGGCCCATTTGCAGGCCCCAGTCGCCCAGATGGACGTCGCCGATGGCGTTGTAGCCCAGGTAGGCGTGCAGGCGTTTCAGCGCTTCACCGATGATGGCGGGGCGCAGGTGACCGATGTGCAGAGGCTTCGCCACATTGGCACCGCCGTAGTCCACCACGATGGTCTTGCCGGCACCGATCTTTTCAACGCCAAAGTCCTCTGCTGTGCGCATTTGCTCCAGATAGTTCCGGAGGAAGTGACCGGAGAGCTTCAGGTTGATGAAGCCGGGCATGACTGCCTCGATCATGCTATAATCGTCGGCGTTCAGCTTCTCAACCACGGCGTTGGCAATCTGGATGGGGGCGCACTTATACTGCTTGGCGGCGGCCAGAGCGCCGTTACACTGGTATTCGCACAGGTCGGGCCGGTTGGACACGGTGACACGACCAAAGGAAGCGTCATAGCCTGCGTCGGCAAAGGCCTGCTGCATTTTTTCTGTGATGATATCTAAGATTTTCTGCATTATAAATCCTCCATAAAGTGCTGTCATCCCGAGCAAAGTCGAGGGATCTAACAGGAAAATTTCTATGAGATGTTACGGAAAACCGCATTATTCCCATTGGAGCGACAAATCAGCCCAGGTGGGATTGAATTTGGAGATAAGAGCATTCTTTTTGCTCCGACTCCAGTTTTTTAATTGCTTTTCTCGGGAAAGTGCTGCATATACATCGGTTGTCTGCTCGTAAAAAACGAGTTTGTTGACATTATATTTTTTCGTAAATCCATCCACAAGGCCGTTTTTGTGTTCATACAATCGTCGAACGAGATTGCCGGTTACGCCAATATAAAGGACAGAGTCACTCCAATTAGAAAGGATATATACATAGTACATACATTTTCTCTCCCGTGACTGCCAGGATCCCTCGACTCGCTTTCGCTCGCTCGGGATGACAGCATTTGAAGTTTGGGCAAAAAAGGTTACCTATTTTCCGCCATCCAGGCCAGGTAATCGTCGTAGGTACCGTACTTGTCGATGATGGTGCCGTCTGGCTGGAAGGCGATGACGCGGTTACAGGTGGAGGTCAGCATTTCGTGGTCGTGAGAAGCGAGCAGCACCACGCCGGGGAATGCTTCCAGACCCTTGTTCACAGCCTGAATGGATTCCATATCCAGGTGGTTCGTGGGTTGATCCAGCAGCACCACATTGGCACCGGAGAGCATCATCTTGCTGAGCATACACCGGACCTTCTCACCGCCGGAGAGCACATCCACAGGCTTAAACACATCATCGTTGCCGAAGAGCATCCGGCCCAGGAAGCCACGGAGGTACACGTCATCCTTCTTGGAAGAGTACTGCCGCAGCCAGTCCACCAGCTCCATCTTGTTGCCCTCAAAGTACTCGGTGTTGTCCTTGGGCAGGTAGGAGCGGATGGTGGACACGCCCCACTTGACGCTGCCCTCGTCCGGCTCCAGCTCGCCCATGAGAATCTTGAACAGAGCGGTCTGCGCCAGCTCGTTTTCACCCACGAAGGCGATCTTGTCGGTACGGTTCACAGAGAAGTAGACCTTGTCCAGCAGCTTCACGCCGTCCACGGTAACGGAAACGTCTTTGACGGTGAGCACGTCCTTGCCCAGCTCCCGCTCCTGCTGGAAGCCCACGAAGGGATAGCGGCGGGTGGAGCAGGGCATTTCTTCCACGGTCAGCTTGTCCAGCA
>CAZGTR010000084.1:0-5708 GCA_964528715.1 uncultured Oscillospiraceae bacterium
CCGGCAAGACCGTGTTCTCCGGCGATGATGCATTCCTGCTCAGTGATACCTACGGCTTCCCCATTGACCTGACCGAGGAAATGGTGGAGGACGAGGGCATGACCGTGGACATGGAGCGTTTTACTGCCTGCCGTGAGGAGCAGAGAGTCCGCGCCCGGGAGGCCCGGAAGGCTCTGGGCGACCTGGCCTGGGCTGGTATCGACCTGGGTCTGGACAACACCCCCACCACCTTTGTTGGCTATGAGGAGAATACTTGCAGCGCCAAGGTGCTGGCAGTTTGCGTTGGGGAAGAAGTCTCCGGCTCCATCGCCGGAGGCGAAAGCGGTATTCTGGTGCTGGACAAGACGCCTTTCTATGCGGAAATGGGCGGTCAGGTGGCAGACCATGGCGTGATCCTCATCGGTTCTTCCCGGTTCGAGGTGAACAATGTCCAGAAGGATAAGTCTGGCAAGTACCTGCACTATGGCAAGCTGAACAGCGGCACCATCAAGGTGGATGATATCGTCTGTGCCAGCATTGATGTGGAGCGCCGCAAGGCCATCATGCGTGCTCACTCTGCGACTCACCTGCTGCAAAAGGCACTGGTCAGTGTTCTGGGCGACCATGTACACCAGGCCGGTTCTCTGGTGGAGCCCGACCATCTGCGCTTCGACTTCACCCACTACTCTGCCCTGACCAACGAGGAACTGGCAAAGGTGGATGCCATTGTCCAGTCTGCGGTTCTGGAGGGCTACACCATCGATGTCCGGGAAATGGCCATTGACGATGCAAAGTCCATGGGCGCAACGGCTCTGTTTAGCGAGAAGTACGGCGATACCGTCCGAGTGGTCAACATGGGCGGCTACTCCATTGAGCTGTGTGGCGGTACGCATTTGGATAATACCGCCAAGGTGGGCCCGTTCCTGATCGAGAGCGAGGCTTCCGTGGCCTCCGGTGTGCGCCGGATCGAGGCCATCACCGGCAAGGCCTGCATGGCGGATATGATGAAGAACCGGGAGCGGCTGTATATGGCCTCTTCCATGCTCAAGACCAAGCCCAACGAGCTGGGTGATAAGATCCAGAACCAGGTGGAGGAGATCAAGAATCTGAAGCGTTCCATTGAGACCTTCCGGGCCAAGGAAGCTGCCGGTGAAGTGGATCGGTTCCTGTTCGGTTCCCGGGAAGTGTGTGGCCTGAAGGTCCTCACTGCTTCCGTGCCCAATGCGGATGCCGGAAAGTTGCGCCAGATGGGCGATCTGCTCCGGGATAAGGACGGCACGGTGGTAGCTGTGCTGGCAACGGTCAACGACGGCAAGATCACGTTCCTGGCGGTGTGCGGCAAGGATGCGATCGCCAAGGGGATCAAGGCTGGCGACCTGGTGAAGCTGGTCTGCACCGCTTGCGGCGGAAGCGGCGGCGGCAAGCCGGACTCTGCCATGGGCGGTGGCAAGGATGCGTCCAAGGTGGACAATGCTCTGGCTTTGGTGGATGATTTCGTCATCGAGAAGCTGAATTGATAATGAAAGAGCGCTGCCCATTTTGGTGGCGCTCTTTTTCAAAAGAAAGGAGGGGGACGTGTGCGCAGATTGGTGAATTTTACCCTGGGCTTTGCCGGGGCTTGTGTTGCAGGCAGTTATTTTTACGGCAGCTGGATCTTGCCCGGCTGCGCAGTTGCCTTCCTTTTTGCTGGTGTGTTGCTGTCCCTGCGCCGGGATGAGAAGTCCCTGCGCCGTGTGGGCACCATGCTGCTGGGACTGGGCGTTGGCCTTGGATGGTTTGCTCTTTTTGATGAAGTATATGTTGGTACGGCCCGGGGCGTGGATGGGGAAACCTTATCCGTTCAAATCACGGCAACGGACTTCAGCTATGAGACGGATTATGGCAGTGCTGTGGAAGGAACGGTGCGTCTCAATGATCGAAATTATCGGGTCAAAGCCTACCTGAAAGAGAATGCGGCCTTGGAGCCGGGAGATCAAATAAACGGTAGCTTTCGCTTTCGTTTGACGACGGATGGCGGTGTGGAGGATCCCACCAGTCACCGCTCCGAGGGCATTTTCCTGCTGGCCTATCCCAAGTCTGAGGCCGCTATTGTGAAATCGACCCAGATTGCGTTGGCTTATTATCCGGCCCAATGGCGACAAAAGCTACTGGATGGGTTCCGTACTGTATTTCCAGAATCCACGGCGGGATTTGCAGCGGCACTGCTGCTGGGCGACCGGACAGGTATCGATTATGAGTTGAACACGGCCTTTAAGGTAAGTGGTATCAGCCATGTGATCGCTGTGTCAGGACTCCACGTTTCGCTCCTTTTTGGCTTGCTGTATACGCTCACCGGGAGAAAGCGGCTGCTGTCGGGCCTTGTGGGTATTCCGGTACTTGTGCTGTTTGCAGCAATGGTGGGCTTTACGCCATCTGTTACCCGGGCCTGTATCATGCAGTCGCTGGTGCTGGTTGCGTCTATGACAAATCGGGAGTATGACCCGCCTACTGCGTTGGCCTTTGCAGTCCTGGCGATGTTGCTCGTCAATCCGTTGAGCATTGTTTCTGTCAGTTTCCAGCTTTCTGTGGGGTGTCTGATCGGTATCTTCCTGTTTTCGGAGAAGATCCGGGCATATCTGGCGGCACCGGGACGGCTGAATATCGGAAAAGGGAAGGATATCTGGACAAAGCTGAAGCGCTGGCTGGCAAGCTCCGTCTCCGTCACGCTCAGCGCCACGGTGGTCACAACGCCCCTGGTCGCCTATTACTTTAGCTGTATCAGCCTGATCGGCGTGGTGACCAATCTTCTGGTGCTGTGGGTCATCAGCTTTATTTTCTATGGCATTTTATTGTGCATTGGGCTTTGTGCGGTTTCTGTGAATGCAGCAACTGTTGCTGCAAAGCTGGTATCACTGCCCGTTTTGTTCGTGACGGAAACGGCAAAATTGCTCAGTAAACTACCCATGGCGGCGGTATATACCACCAGTCCATACGTGATCGTCTGGCTGGTGGGGGCGTATGTGCTGCTGGGTATCTTCCTGCTGCAAAAGAAAAAACAGAGCAAATTGCTGCTGGTTTGCGCCGCTTCCACGTTGCTGTTGGCCCAGATATTGGCGTGGGCGGAGCCACTGACGGATGATGTACGTATGACGGTGCTGGATGTGGGACAGGGTCAGTGCATCTTGCTTCAAAGCGAGGGAAAGACCTACATGGTGGACTGCGGCGGAGATAACGGAGAAACTGCCGCCAACATTGCCGCCGAGACTTTGTTGAGCCAGGGCATTTCCCGGCTGGATGGCATCATTTTGACCCATTACGACGCAGATCACTCCGGCGGCATCGGGTATCTGCTCACCAGAATATCCTGCGACCAACTGTTCCTGCCGAATATTGCCGATGCTGACGGCGTTGGCCGGGCTTTGGCAGCCCAGACGGTCGGCGCCGTGCGCTACATCGACGAGGATGTGACGCTCACCTTCGGGGAGTGCCGCATGAGCATCATCGGCCCATATTCTTACACTTCCGGTAACGAAAGCGGTTTGTGTATCTTGTTCCAGCGGAAAGAATGTGATATACTAATAACCGGAGACCGAGGTGAGATCGGAGAACTCATGCTTTTGCAGGAACATCAGCTGCCCCAGCTGGATGTGCTCATTGCGGGGCATCATGGATCGAATACCTCTACGGGAGAAGATCTGCTGGCGGCGACCATGCCGAAGATCGCGATCATCTCTGTGGGAGAAGATAATCATTACGGTCATCCGAGCAATGCGGTGCTGAAGCGGCTGGAAGCCATCGGCTGCCGCATCCGGCGAACGGATAAGGATGGAACCGTTGTTTACAGGGGGTAAACCATGGCACGAAGAAACGATACAAAAGAAGCCCTCCAGCAGCTGAAAGCGGCGCTGAAGGCCGGTACGCCGGAGCGGCTTTATATCTTCCATGGAGAGGAGACCTTCCTGCTGAGCCATTATCTGGGTCAGCTGAAAAAGCTGCTCATCGACGACCTAACGGAGTCTTTCAACTACCACCGGATGAACAGCGAGACCTTTGACATCCAATCCTTTGCCGACGCTGTGGAGAACCTGCCCATGATGGCGGAGCATACGCTGGTGCAGGTGGAGGACATCGACCTGTTCAAGCTGCCGGAGGCTGACCGGAACAAGGTGGGGGAGATTCTCTCCGATGTGCCGGATTACTGCACGGTGGTCTTTCTGTTCGAGACCGTGGCCTGGAAGCCGGACAAGCGGCTGAAAAAGCTCTGGTCTGCCATCGACAGCCATGCTTCTATCGTGGAGTTTGCCAAGCAGGATCAGCGGGATTTGATCGCCTGGGTCAACCGGCATTTTCTGGCCAACAAAAAGCGGATCTCTACGGACCTGTGCGCCTATCTCATCGATATCACCGGCGGCACCATGACCGCCCTCAGCGGCGAGATCGGCAAGATCTGCGCTTATTCGGGAGCGGAGGAGATCTGCAAGGCCGATATCGATGCGGTGGTGGAGCCGGTGATGGATGCGGTGGTGTTCCAGATGACCGACTTGCTGAGTCAGGGACGGTATGCCCAGGCGCTGGAGAAGCTCCAGCAGCTGCTGAAAATGCAGCAGGAGCCCCTGGCAATCTTGGGCGCTGTTGGTGCGCATTTTCGCCGGATCAGCACTGCCCGGACCCTGCTGGACAACGGTCGCCCGGCATCGGAGCTGATGAGTCTGTGCGGCATGGCGGATTTTGCTGCCAGAAAGACCATGGATGCGGCCCGGCGATTCCGTCCGGAATCCTGCAAGGCGGCGGCTTCCCTGGTGCTGGAGACGGACTACCGGATGAAAACATCCTTTGACGAGCAGGAGCGACTGCTGGAAATGCTGCTGCTGCAACTGGCGCAGGAGGCCCGCAATGGTTAAGATCAAAGAGGCCATCCTGGTGGAAGGCCGTTATGACAAGAATACATTGAGCCAGATCGTGGATGCGCCGATATTTGAAACGGCAGGATTTGGCATTTTCAAGGATAAAAAGCAAATGGGCTTGCTGCGGCAGGTGGCACAAAAGCGGGGGCTGATCGTCTTTACCGACTCGGATGGTGCGGGATTTGTCATCCGCAACCATGTCAAGTCCGCCATCCCGGGGAAATTCCTGAAGCACGCCTACATTCCGGACATTTACGGCAAGGAGCGGCGCAAAGCGGCTCCAGGTAAAGAGGGAAAGCTGGGCGTGGAGGGAATGCGGCCGGAGGTGTTGTTGGAGGCGCTGAAAAAGGCCGGTGCAACGATGGAAGGGGAGAATGCGTCTGCCTGCTACGCCATCACCAAGCAAGACCTCATGGAGCTTGGCCTCTCCGGCGGGGCCAACGCCGCACAGCTGCGGAAAAAGCTGCTTCAAAAGCTGGATATGCCGGAGCATATGAGTGCGAATGCGCTGCTTCAGGCCCTGAATTTGCTGTATACGCTGGAAGAATTGACCGATATTGTGAATAATTTGGAGAAAAACGATGGTTGATATCTCAGTCAATAATTTGACAAAATTCTTCGTCATAGGTGAAAATCTGCTCCAAGGCCTGTCCTTTGAGATCCAGGAAGGGGAGCGGGTGGCGATTTTGGGCCGCAACGGCTGCGGCAAGACCACGCTGTTCAAGATCCTGACCGGAGAAATGGACTATGACGAGGGAGAAGTGTTTGTAAACCCCAATAAAAAGCTGGGCCTCATTTCCCAGATCCCGGTGTTCCCGGCGGGCTACACCGTGGAGGATGTGCTAC
>CAZGTR010000085.1:0-5697 GCA_964528715.1 uncultured Oscillospiraceae bacterium
TCCGCCGCCATCGGCGGCCGCTCCGGCAACCGGGGCCGCTGCGCCCAGCCCTGCCGCCAGAGCTACGGCTACGAGCGGTGGGAAAAGCAGTATCCCCTGAGCCTGAAGGACAACTGCCTGCTGCCCTATGTGCAGGAGCTGGAGAAAATGGGTGTGGCCTCCCTGAAGCTGGAGGGCCGGATGAAGCGGCCCGAATATGTGGCTGCCGTCACCGGCGTGTACCGCCGGGTGCTGGACGGCGAGCCGGTCTCCCAGGAAATGATGGACACCCTCAACGCCGCCTTCAACCGTCAGGGCTTCACCGACGGCTACTACACCGGGCGCACCGGTAAGGGAATGTTCGGCGTCCGGGAGGACAAGTACGACGACCAGAAATGGCTGTCCGCCGCCCGGGCCACCTACGAAAATGCGGAAAACCCCTTGGTGGGCGTGACCTTCCAGGCGGTGGTGACCCGGGAGGAGACCTCCCTCACCGTCACCGACCCCGAGGGACGCACCTGCCGGGTCTACGGCCCCAAGGCCGAGCCTGCCCGGACGACACCGTTGACGGAAGAAAGTCTGCGCGCCAGACTGATGAAGACCGGCGGTACCCCTTATCGCTGCACCGATTGCACCGCCGTGATCAGCGACGGTCTGGTGATCTCCGCTTCCGCCATCAACGGCCTGCGCCGGGACGCCCTGAATCAGCTGACGGCCCTGCGGGCCCGGCGGGAGACCCCGGCCCTGCACCGGGTATCCAAGGTGCTACACTTTGCCGGGCCGAAAGAAGCCCCTGCCTGCGTGGTCCAAGTGACCAACAAAGAGCAGATCACCGAAAAGCTGCTAAAAATGAAGCCGGAGAGCCTGTACGTGCCCCTGCACATTCTTGCTCTGGACCCCATCTTCTGCCACGAGCTGAACCGGAAGGTAAAAGTCACCGCTGTGCTGCCCCGGATCGTTCACGACAACGAGCTGGAGCGGTTGAAGGACGATCTGCGCACCGTCCGGGAAATGGGCGTGCGGGATGCGCTGGTAGGCAACTGGGGCCTGCTGTTGCCGGTACGGGAGCTAGGCTTCCGGATCCGGGGCGACTACGGATTAAATCTATACAACTCCGCTGCCGTGAATTTCATGCGAGAGATGGAGCTGAAAAGCGCCACACTGAGCTTTGAAATGACCCTGCCGCAAATGCGGGATGTTTCCAAGGGCGTTCCCTGCGAGATCCTGGCCTACGGGCGGCTGCCGCTGATGGTCACGGAAAACTGTCTAATCCGGGGCCGCACCGGAAGCTGCACCTGCAACCTGTCCCTGGGCAAGCTGACAGACAAGACCGGCGCAGAATTCCCTATCATCAAAGACGGGGACAAATGCCGCAGCATCCTGCTCAACGGCAAAAAACTCAACTGGCTGGATCGCCAGAAAGACCTGGGCAAGCTGGGCCTGTGGGCCGTGCGGCTGTACTTCACCACAGAAAGCCCCCGAGAAGTGGACAATGTGCTCCAGTCTTACATCAACCCCGGCTCTTTTGATCCCGGTGCCTGCACCAGAGGGCTATACCTGCGGGGTCTGGAATAAGGAGAAGATCGTATGAATATCATTCTTGCTTCCCAGTCGCCCCGGCGGCGGGAATTACTGACGCTTTTTAATCTTCCTTTCACCGTGTGTGTTGCGGACATTGACGAGACCATGGACGCAAACGCCGCCCCCTTTGACGAAGTGGCCCGGGTCAGCCGGGAAAAAGCCCTGGCGGTACCCCGTGGGGAGGATGACATTGTCATCGCTGCCGACACCATCGTGGTGCTGGGCAGCACCGTTCTTGGAAAGCCCAAAAGCGAAGACGAAGCGGTGGAAATGCTCACCGCCCTGTCAGGCCGGGACCATCAGGTGATGACCGGACTGACGGTGCTCCGGGGAAACGCCTGCGTTTCCTGCACCGAAGTGACGGACATCCATTTCCGGCCCCTGTCCCAAAAGGAGATCCGGGCCTATGTTGCCACCGGCGAGCCCATGGACAAAGCAGGCAGCTATGGTATCCAGGGCGGTGCAGCACTATTTGCAGAAAAAATGGCAGGTGATTACTACAATGTCATGGGTCTGCCGGTGTGCCGACTGCGCATGATCCTGGAAAGTCTGGCACCGGAGCTGTTTTAAGGAGAAACTATGAGACATTTTTTCAGTACCAAAGTAAAAGTCGCCCTGGTGCTGGCCCTGCTGCTGACGGCGGGTCTGGCGGTGGCGTCCAATCTGCTGGGCATTACCCCGGGCGAGGTGCTGGTGCAGACGGTGCTGACACCGCTGCGCACCGGTGCAAGCAGCTTGACTGCCCAGGCCGAGCACCTTTACAATTATGTATTTGAATACGAAAAACTGGCTGCGGAAAACGAGCAACTTCGTGAGGAGCTGGCCCAGCTTCGGGATGATTACCGAAGCAACGCCTCTATCCAGCGGGAGATCGAGCGGCTACGCAAGCTGCTGGAGCTGAAAGAGGATCACGAGGACTACACCCTGGTGGACGCCTACATCATCAGCTGGGATTCCGGGGACTGGTCCAGTGCCTTCACCGTCAACCGGGGCACTTCCGCCGGTATCCAGGAGGGAATGTGCGCCATCACCGAAAGCGGCGAGGTGGTCGGTGTTGTAACAGAAGTGGGGAGCAACTATTCTGTGATCAAGACCGTTCTGGACTCCACCTTGGATATCAGCGCCATCATTTCCTCCTCCGGCTATTCCGGCATGGTCCGTGGCAGCTATGTCACCGGTCAAGAGGGAATGCTGCGGATGGATTACCTTTCCTCCGCTGCCATTTTGCGAAACAACGATCAGGTGGTCACCGCAGGTTCCACCGTCTACCCCCGGGATCTGATCCTGGGCTATGTGGTAGACGCAGGCTTTAACGACACCGGTATTGCCAAGTATGCCATTTTGCAGCCCGCCGCAGACATCAGCGCCTTGGAGCAGGTGTTCATTTTGACGGATTTTTCCACGGAGTGAGCCATGTTTAAGAAAAAATACGAATTCAAGCCCGACCGCACCGGTGCCAATTCCTTCAGCAAGCTATATTTGACGAAAAAGCAGCGGCTGAAGCTCTATCGCTGGCTGCTGATCAGCGCCATGCTGGTGGCGCTGTCGCTGGTTCAGGATGTGATCCTCAGCCGGGTATCCATCGCCGGAGCCACCTTCGATCTGGTCCCCTGCGGCATTATGGTGTGCTGCATTTTGCTGGACGCCGACTCTGCTGCGGTATTCAGCGTCATTGCCGCCACTGTGTATTACTGCGCCGGAAATGCCCCGGGCACTTTCTGTATCGCACTGCTGACAGCCCTGGGCACCCTGTTGTGCATTTTCCGCCGGAGCTATCTGAAAAGCGGATTTTTTTCCAGCTTTCTGTGCGCCGGTGTGGGTGTCATGGCCTATGAACTGGCCGTGTTCCTGCTAGGCGTGTTCTTCGGCAGCACCCATATCGGTCGGCTTGGGGTCTTTGCCCTGTGCGGCGCCTTGTCCGTTGCCGTGATCCCTGTTTTATACCCTGTTTTTCGTGCCATCGGCAACATTGGAGGAGACTCATGGAAAGAATAACCCGTGTTCGTGTTGCGATACTGCTGAGCATCATCTGCGTGGTCCTCGGCTTTTACACCATCCGGCTTTATGATCTTCAGATCATCGAAGCCGACGGCAGCAACAGCAACCTGAAAACCTTTACCACCATCACCCGGGTCAAGGCCGCCCGGGGTGACATTCTCGACTGCAACGGCAACGTGCTGGTGACCAACCGGGCCACCTACGATCTGGTGTTCAACTACTATGTCATCGTCAGTACCGAGGGCACCAACGAGCATTTGCTGCGGCTGGTGCAGCTGTGCCGGGAGCTGGATGTTCAGTGGATCGACAATTTCCCCATCACCGAGGATGCCCCCTTCGAGTACACCCTCAGCGACTATAACGCCACCTGGCAGCGGTATTTCCAGAATTATCTGTCGGAAGTTTCCAAAAGCGGTCTGGACTCGGACATCAGCGCCCCGCTGCTGATGGAGTCCCTGCGCAGTCTCTACGGCATTCCGGAGGACTGGTCGGACAGCGACGCCCGGGCGGTCATCGGTCTGCGCTACGAGCTGAAGCTCCGGGCGCTGGACGGTTCCACCCTGTCCAACTATGTGCTACTGGAGGATGTGGAGACAAAAGTGCTCTCTGCCATTCTGGAGCTGAATATTCCCGGTCTGACCGCGGAGGAGTCCATGGTCCGGGTGTACAACACCGACTACGCTGCCCACATTTTGGGATATTTGGGCTCCATCGATGCCGACGAATGGGCCAGCACCTACAAAGAAAAGAAGGGCTACAATCTGGACACCCTCATCGGCAAGACCGGATTTGAAGAAGCTTTCGAAGAATATCTCCACGGCACCGATGGCTACCGGGTGGATGTGGTGGATGTGAACGGAAATCTGGTGGATCAGTACTACAAAAAAGATGCCGACGGCAACGAGCAGCGGCCCGTGTCCGGGCAGAACGTGGAGCTGACCATCGACATCAATCTGCAAGCCACCGCCGAGGACAATATGGACATTCTGATTCAGGCCCTGCGGGCCACCGCCGTGGTGGACGAGGAGGGCAACATCGTCTCCCAGCCCGACGGCTCCGACATTGAGGGCGGTGCCGTGGTGGTGATGGATGTCAAGACCGGTGCGGTGCTGGCCTGCGCCAGCTATCCCACTTACAGTCTGGACACCTTCCGGGAGGATTATGCCGACCTGGTGCAGGACAAAACAGCACCCCTGTTCAACCGGGCGCTGATGGCAACCTATGCTCCCGGCTCCACTTTTAAGATGAATATGCTCATTGCAGGTATCAACTCCGGAACCGTCACCAGTGAAACGGATATCGTGGATAAAGGCGTGTTTACCAAATACGCCGGCTTCAGCCCCAAGTGTCTGCAATACTCCAAGTATGGCCTGGATCACGGTCATGTGAACGGTGCCTACTCTCTGTGCGTATCCTGCAACTATTACTACTATGTGCTGGGCGATATGATCAACTGGAGCGTGGTGGACACCACCGCCAAGGCTCTGGGCTTGGGCGAGTCCACAGGTATCGAGCTTGCCGAAAAGCTGGGCTACCGGGCCAACGCCGAGAACAAGGGCAAGCTCTTCGCCGGAACGGACCAGAGCGCCTGGACTCCAGCAGATAAGGTGCTGGCCTCCATCGGTCAGTCCATCAACCAGTTCACCCCCATGCAGCTGTGCGTCTACACCTCCACCTTGGCAAACCGGGGCACCCGCTACAAGGCCACCTTCCTGAACCGGGTGCTGTCCTCTGACTATCAGACGCTGGAGTATGTCAATGAACCGGTGATCCTCAGCCAGTTCCAGATCTCCGACGACGCCTACGCCTCTTACACCCAAGGTATGCGGGATGTGGCGTTGACCGGTACCGCAAAGCGGATCTTCGCCAATTATCCCATCGCCGTGGCTGCCAAGACCGGTACGGCCCAGACCGGCGCAGCCGGATCCGATAACGGCGCATTCGTCTGCTATGCGCCCTACGACGATCCCCAGATCGCCGTGGTGGTCTACGGCGAAAAGGCCGGCGGCGGTTCCACCATGGGCCAGGTAGCAAAGGCCATTCTGGACACCTACTTTGAAAAGGAACTGGTGGGGGATGTCACCACCGGTGAAAATCAGATCAGCTAAAAAACCAGCCTGTGCAGTTGCACAGGCTGGC
>CAZGTR010000086.1:0-4377 GCA_964528715.1 uncultured Oscillospiraceae bacterium
AGGTTGAAGATCGCCACGGTCTTTTTGTATTTTTTCGCCACATTCACGCCGATGTTCAGGGCAAACGCAGATTTACCCATGGCAGGCCGGGCAGCAATGAGCAAAAGGTCGGACTTATTCAAGCCGTTGATCTTACTGTCCAGATCGTGCAGGCCCGAAGAAAGACCGGGGATGGCAGAGTCCGATTGGCTCAGTTCCGTCAAATAATCGAACACCTTGTGCAAAATGGTGCCGATGTGCTCCAGAGAGTCCCCCCGCTCGCCCTTGCGCAGGGCATAGATTTTCTTCTCCGCCGTCTCCAGCATCTCCGCAGGGGTACCCACCTGGGAATACACCGTCTCGGAAATGTCCACACCCGCCTGGGCCAGCCCACGAAGCATCGCCTTATCCCGGACGATGGTGGCATAGCGCACCGCATTGGCGGCGGTAGGGGTGATCTCCATGAGCTGCATGATGTAGTCTCTGGAATTGTCATGGTAGACGCCGTTTTCCCGCATCTTGTCCAGCACGGTCACCGGGTCGATGGTCTGGGAGTAGTTGAACATGGAGTAAATGGTCTCAAAGATCTCCCGGTTCTGCTCCAGATAAAAATCCTCCGGCTTTACAATGCCGATCACATCCGCAACACACCGGCTGTCAATGAGGATAGAGCCCAGAACAGACTGCTCCGCCTCCAAGGATTGAGGCATCTGCCGGGACAACAATTCTTCATCCATGTTGGTTCTCACCTTTCTCTAAGATCTCCCGCATCGCAGGATCTTTCGATTTTAATCACGCTTCCACGATCTTCACCGTCAGCGGAGCAGTGATCTCATAGCCCAGCTTGCAGGTGACGGTGTAGGTGCCCACATTCTTGATGGTATCGTTCAGCACCATCTTCCGCTTATCCAGCTTGATGCCGGTAGCCTTTTCCAAGGCTTCGGCAATTTCAGCGGTGGTGACAGAGCCGAACAGGCGACCGTTTCCGCCGCCCTTGGCGTTCACCGTCACGGTCAGCTCCCGCAGCCGCTTGGACAGGGCCAGCGCCTCGGCCTTTTCCTTGGCGATACGCTCCTGGGTGGCCTTATCGTTCATGCGCATGGTGTTGATGGCATCGGTGGTAGCCTCGATTGCCAGCTTCTTGGGCAGCATAAAATTCCGGGCGTAGCCGTCAGAGACCTCGATCATCTGGCCCTTCTTGCCTTTTCCCTTTACATCCTGTAACAAAATCACTTTCATCGTTTTCTTCTCCTTTAGCTTTCATAATATCGGTCGATGGACTCCACCAGCATATCCAGCACTTCCTTCACGGACTTGCCCATGACCTGGGCGCCGGCTGTGGCGGTATTGCCGCCGCCACCCAGAGGTTCCAGAATATTCTGTACATTCGCCTCACCAATGGAGCGGGCGGAGACATACACGCCGCCCTTATCCGGGTACAGCACGAAGGACGCACTGATACCGGAAATGTTCAAAAGTTCATCCGCCGCCTGGGCTGCCAGTGCCCGAGGGGTGGGATTATTCAGCGCAGCAATGGCCAGCTCCTGCCGGTACAGCCGTGCGGATTTGATGATCTGGTATTTTTCCATGGTGTTCTGGAAGTCGTTTTGCAGCAGTTTCTTCACTTCCACCGTGTCAGCACCCCACTGGCGCAGCGTCGCCGCCGCTTCAAAGGTACGCTGTCCGGTACGGACGTTGAAGCTCTTGGTATCCAGGAAAATGCCCGCCATCAGGCTCTTGGCCTCAATGGGCATTACATCCGCCTTTTCCACCGCATATTGCAACAGCTCCGTCACCAGCTCCGAAGCGGAGGAGGCGTAGGGCTCATGGAGGTTGACCACCACAGGATTGATGTAATTGGCAGCCCGGCGGTGGTGATCCACCACACAGACCTTGGAAATGGCCTCCAACAGCGGCTCACACTCCACCTGGTCCGGGCGGTTGGTATCCACCACCACCAGGATGCTGTGGTTATCGCATAGCAGCAGGGCCTCCTGCCCGGAAATGAACACATCCTTATATTCCGGCACAGCCCGAATCTCTGCGATCAGCCGTTCCGAGACATTTTGCTCCAGATCCAGGACGATGTGGGCCTTTTTCCCCTTTTTCCGGCACATACAGGCAATACCCATGGCAGCGCCCACTGCGTCCAGGTCCGCATTCTTATGACCCATGATGAACACCTGGCTGCTCTGGCCCATCAGCTCCATCATGGAATTGGAAGTGACACGGGACCGGACCTTGCTCCGATGATCGGACTCCTGGCTGCGCCCACCGTAGAAGGTGAAGTTGAACCGGTCCTTGATCACCGCCTGGTCGCCGCCACGGCCCAGAGACATTTCAATAGCCAGCGCCGCAAAATTATAGCTTTCCTCAAAGGTCTCGCCGTCCACACCCATGCCCATGGAAATGGAAGCTTCCAAACCCACCGGGTTTTCCACATGGTGGATATCCTCCAGCAGGGAGAACTTATTTTCGATGGCCCGGCTCAGATCCCGCTTTTCAAACACCAGCAGGAAGCGATTTCGCTCCAATCGCCGGAACAGGCCGTGGTATTCCTCCGCCCAGTTAGAGATCACATCATTGACCCGGGCATTGAGATTGGAAATGGCGCTTTCGTTCAGGTTCTTGATAAGTTCTTCGTAGTTATCCACCAAAATTATGCTCACCACCGGACGGGAGCGGATGTACTCATCCCGCACCTGGTAAAGCTCTGTCAAGTCCGTCAGATACAGCATTGCCAGCACCGTGCCGTCGTGATCCTCCGTGCGGCTTGTGTGTCCGTAGACACGATAACGGCGACCCGACAGCGTGACATCATACGGATACTCATTTTTTCCTGCTGCCAACCATTCCAGAGTGAACTCCGGCATCAGCGTACCCATCCGCTGCTCCAGATATTTCTCTTGATAACCGGTGATTTTCGAGAAGGCGTCATTTGCCCAGAGCACCGCCTCGTCTCCAAGCCGCACCAGCGCCATAGGGAAAGGTGCTTCGCCGCCATCGTCCGCCTCAGTGCTGCTGAACGTATCCCGAATATAGCTCTGGATCACCCGGCGGCGCCGGGTGCGGCAAACCATATAATAGGCCAACAGCAGCACGGTCGATCCTGCTTCCACACCAGCCAGTGCCCAATTTTCCGTCAGCGCCGCCGCCAGTGCAAAGCCGACCATGAACGCAAAATACATCCAAAGGCCCGGCCACATCAGGCGTCCATGCTTTTTGTTCATCCCGATTCCTCCCGCAAATAGGTATACTACCCATAATATCCTTACTATAACGGATATTATATCAAATTCACCACTAAGGTGCAACTCATTTTCAAACTTTTTCTCCACATTCCTCTTTTTCCTGCAAAACCACCGGTCCCAAGTTGACACGCTCCGTTTCGAATGGTAAAATAGTACCGACGCCGGGCATCGGCCTGCCCGCAGAAATATTCCTTGCGGTAGCACCGCAAAGCGAAGGGAGTAGATCCTATGAAACCACGTCTGGCATTGCTCACCCTCGTCCTGGTAGCCAGCCTTTGCGTATTCGGTATTTTCCGAACAGAATCCCACGCTGCTAGTATCGACGATCTGAGCTTCGAGCTGGTCAGTGATGAAAAGAGCTATTATGTTTCCAAGTGCGATCTCTCAGCCAGTGGCGAACTGGTCATCCCGCAGACCTATCAAGGCCTGCCTGTGAGCACCATTGGCCTTAACGCATTTCAAAACTGCACGAAGCTGACCAGTGTTACACTTCCCGAAAGCGTATCCATCATTTGGGATGATGCATTTCGTGGCTGTACAAGCCTGACCAGTGTTTCAATTCTCAATAACATAGTCCATATCGGCAACTATGCATTCCGGGGTTGCACCAGCTTGACCACCATTTCGATCCCGGACGGTGCCACAAGTTTGCAGTGGGGCGCTTTTTATGGTTGTAGCAGTTTGACCAGTATCACCATACCGGACAGCATCAACTGCATTTGGGGAGAAGTCTTCTATGGTTGCAGCAACCTGACCAGTATCGTTCTTCCAGAAACCATCATCTACATCAGCTCAAATGCCTTCCACAGTTGTTACAATCTGACCGATGTCTATTTTACCGGCACAAAAGAGGCCTGGGGGGCCATTACCATCCTAAAAAATAACGAGGAATTGGAAATGGCGACCATTCACTACAATTATGTACCCGAAGAAACCCCCGAAGAAAAAGATGGCTGGAACGCAGAAAATGGCATTTGGTATTTCTACCACAACAATGCGGCTGTCACCGGCTGGCAGTACATCGGCGACACCTGGTACTATTTCCATGACAGCGGTGCCATGGCGACCGGTTGGCTGTGCATCAGCGGCACTTGGTACTATTTCCATGACAGCGGTGCCATGGCGACCGGTTGGCTGTGCATCAGCG
>CAZGTR010000086.1:4477-5619 GCA_964528715.1 uncultured Oscillospiraceae bacterium
GCACCTGGTACTATCTCCATGACAACGGTGCCATGGCGACCGGTTGGCTGCACATCAGCGGCACTTGGTACTATTTCCATGACAACGGTGCCATGGCGACCGGTTGGCTGCACATCGGCGGCACCTGGTACTATCTCCATGACAGCGGTGCCATGGCTGCAAACTGCACGCTGGACATCGACGGTGTAAGCTACACTTACAGCCCATCCGGTGCCTGGCTCCCATAACAATTCTTTCCCAGATCGCTCCTGCGGGAGCGATCTCTTTTTATCCTGTCAGATTCGCTGGAAAAAGCGTGTCACATGGTGACGAAAAATAATGGTATACTTTTCTGTCAAAATGTGCTATACTATCGTTAGAATGCGCCGGGATGGGCTTCCCCGGGCAACTTCAAACCCACCATGGTACAGCCTCAGCACCGTGGCGGCATATCGCGTTTCGTGCAGGCGTTGCGCCCACTTTGGTCATACAGGACCGGAAAAGTCGGGGCGGATGGTTGCCTGCTTTGTTATGGTCTTTTTGCGAAAAGACCCCCATTTTGAAAGGAGTATTGAGTTTACTTTGGCAGAAAAATTGAAAATTATCCCCCTTGGCGGTTTGGACGAGATCGGTAAGAACTGTACCGTCCTGGAATACGGCAAGGACATGATCGTGGTGGACTGCGGTGTCAGCTTCCCGGATGAAGATATGTACGGCGTGGATCTGGTACTGCCGGATTTCACCTACCTGACCCAGAACGCTAAGAAGCTGCGTGGTATGTTCATCACCCACGGACACGAGGACCACATTGGTTCCATCCCCTACTGTATGCAGCAGGTGAAGTGCCCCATCCATGGCACCGCCATGACCAACGGTCTGATCCGGTTGAAACTGGAAGAACACCGGCTGGCAGACGCCGTGAATCTGGTGACCCACAAGCCCGGTGATGTTGTGAAAGCCGGTTGCTTCAGCGTAGAGTTCATCCACGTGAACCACTCCATCGCCGATGCCGTGGCTTTCGCCATCAAGACCCCCGTGGGCACCATCGTCATGACCGGCGACTTTAAGATCGATCCCACCGCCGCCGACGGCATGATCGATCTGGCCCGTCTGGGCGAGCTGGGCAAGCAGGGCGTGCTGGCACTGCTGGCCGACTCCACCAA
>CAZGTR010000087.1:0-5601 GCA_964528715.1 uncultured Oscillospiraceae bacterium
CAGGTAAAAATCACATTCATGTCGTAACCTCCTGAATTTTTGTCTTGTTACGCTGTCTAGAAATGCTCAAAAGTATTCCCATTTCTCCCAAATTCACCGCCAGCGCCGTACCGCCGTAGGAGAAAAACGGCAGTGCGATCCCTGTTGACGGGAGTAGATTGGTGACGACCCCCAAATTCAGTACCGTCTGCACGGCAATGAGGGCCACCAGCCCCGTTGCAAGGATGGTAGAAAACCGATCCTGTGCCCGAAGGGCGATCCAAAATCCACGCAGGATCAGGAAGGCAAACAGCACCACGATCAGCAGCGCTCCCACAAGGCCTAACTCCTCGCAGACAATGGCAAAAATATAGTCATTATACTGAAAGGGCAGGTAAAGATATTTCTGTCTGCTCTTTCCCAAGCCCAGACCAAACAGCCCACCAGAGCCAATGGCGTACAGGGACTGCAAGATCTGATAGCCGGTATCCGAAGGATCCTGCTCCGGATGGAGCCAGGCCGTGACACGATCACCGGCATAACCCATAAAAGAAATATAGATCAACACGAAGGCAGCAGCGCAACCCGCCCCTGTCAGAAGCCACTTCGGGTGTGTCCCTGCCACGAACATGATGACCACTGCCACCATTCCCATGAGCATGATGGCAGACAGGTGTTTTTCCAGTGCCAAGGGGATCAGAATACCCATCAGCGCCCCGCCGAAGCCCAGCACCCCATAGCGGAATTCCTTTGCGTCAGAGCCAAATCCTTTTGCCAGCTTTGCAAAGAGCACGATCATGGTAAATTTTGCAATTTCCGATGGCTGGAATTGGAGGCCTGCAATATTGATCCACCGCTGGGCACCGTTTGCAGACTGTCCCACCACCAGCACTAAAAGCAGTAATACAATGCTCAGGCCATACAGCGGCCAGGCAAATTTCAGCCAAAATCCGGCTGGGATCCGGCTGAACACGCACATACATACGAGCCCAAGGCCCGCACAAACCGCCTGCTTTTGCAGATACTTTGTGGAGATCGTGTAGCCGGTGTCGTATTGACTTTGGGCTGCGCTGGCGGAATAGAGCATGATCAGCCCCACCGCCAGCAACAGTATCGTCAACAGTAAAAACGGGATATCCACCGTGTCACCGGGCATTTTTCCCCGGCGGTTCTCTTTGGCAAGCAGCTTCACTGTTGCCATGAGACGCTCCTTTCCCCTGCTTTTACAGTCGCCCGGAAATACCCACCCAGGCAAGAATGCACATCAGTGCGGAAACGCCGGAAAACACCAGCACGATTTTGACTTCCTTCCAGCCGCACATCTCGAAATGATGGTGGATGGGAGCCATTTTGAATATCCGCTTGCCGTGGGTCAGCTTGAAATAGCTCACCTGCATGATCACGGACAGCGTCTCGATGATGTAAACAAGGCCCACCAGAATGAGGATCAAGGGCATATCCAGCGCAAAGGCCAGTGCGCACACCACGCCGCCCAAGAACAGAGATCCGGTATCGCCCATGAAGACCTTTGCCGGATGCCAGTTGAAGAACAGGTAAGCGATGAGGCCGCCGGTCAGAGCCGCAGGCAGGACTGCCAGATCATATTTTTCCATGGCACAGGCCGCCGCCGTGAAGAAGATCATCACAGGCAGGCTCACACTGGCGCACAGGCCGTCCACGCCGTCGGTGATATTCACTGCATTGTCGCAGCCCACCATAACGAACATGGAGAAGAAGACATACAGTAGCGGGTGGATATCAAAGGTCACGTTAAAGAACGGAATGTAAATATCGCAGCTGATCACCTGGCTTTTCAGCAGGATGTACACGAAAATGGCAGACACCGCCATTTGCAGCAGCGCTTTCTGAATAGAGGTCAAGCCCAGATTTCGCTTGTACTTTGCCTTGCAGAAATCGTCCAGGAAGCCCACCAGGCCGAAGCACAAGCTCAAGGCCAGCACATACAGCACCGTGTAGTCCTCCATGATCAGCACATTACCTACCACGCAGATAATGGCTGCGAAGATGAAGAAAAGGCCGCCCATCATCGGCGTTCCCGCCTTGCTGTTGTGCCAGGTGGGGCCCACCTCCCGAATGGACTGTCCGGCCTTCAGCGCCCGCAGCACTGGCAGTAGCAAGATACCCAGCAGGCCGGACAGGATACCGCCAGCCACGATCGTCACAAATATTCTCGTCATATCTCTATCCTCCGCTTATGTTTCGTCCGCCAAGAAGCCCTCCAGGGCCAGCTCCATGTGCATTCCATGGCTGCCCTTGAACAGCAACGTGTCCCCGGGCCGGACCATGGCCCGCAGGGCCTTTACCAGTACTTCCCGGTCCTCAAATGCACGGACCTGGTTTGCACCCATACCACCCGTCACGGCACCACTGACCACACGGCTTCCATTGGGGCCGTAAGCCAAAACCACATCTGCATTCTCTGCGGCAATGCGACCAACACGATAATGCTCCGCTTGGGCACGGATGCCCAGTTCCAGCATATCACCCAGCACAGCGACCTTCCGGCCCGGGCGCTTGCCCAGCACCGCCAGCGCCGCCGCCATGGACTCGGGGCCTGCATTGTAGCAATCTTTGATGAAGGTATAGCCCTTGGCTTCGAAGATCTCCTGTCTGCCCGCCATATTCTGAAATTCTGCCAGTGCCTGGGCGATCCGTTCCGGCGAAACACCCATTTCCAGGCCGACACTCACAGCAGCCAGAGCGTCGGGCACAAAATGTGCTCCCTCCAATGCCAACTGCACCGGGAATTTTACACCATTTGCCGTTACATCGAAGCAAATATTGCCGTTTTCTGCGGTCACATTCTCCGCCCGGATGGCGCAAGAGTCATTTTGCGCTCCAAAGTACACTGAAGGGATCGTTCTTTCCCGAACGCTCCACAAATACGTGTCATCACCGTTCAGCAGGAGCTTTCCGCCGGGGCGCAGTCCCTCCAGGATCTCCAGCTTAGCCTTCAGGATCCCCTCCTGGGAACCCAGGTGTTCGATGTGCATGGTGCCGATGTTCACGATCACCGCCACATCCGGCTGTGCGATACCGCTCAAATAGGCGATCTCCCGGAAGTGGTTCATGCCCATTTCCAGCACCGCCACCTGGGTATCCTCCGGCATAGCAAGCACTGCCATGGGCAGGCCCAAGTCATTATTGTGATTTGCCGGACTTTTTGCCACTCGATAGGTGCTTTGCAACACGCAGGCGATCATTTCCTTGGTGGTAGACTTTCCCACAGAGCCAGTGACACCTACCACCTTCATACCCAGGCGCTTGCGCTCCTCCCGTGCGATCATGCCCAAAGCCTTCCGAGTATCCTCTACGACGATGGCGGGATAGTCCCCCTCGCAGTGGGTACACAGCACAGCAGCGGCTCCCTTTTCCAGGGCCATGGGGATAAAATCATGTCCATCCCGCTCTCCCTGCAATGCAACAAACAGCTGGCCCGGTTGGATCTTCCGGGAATCAATATTGGCACCCAGGAAACTGACCTGGGCATATTTCGGGTCAATGCGTCCGCCACACCAAAGGGCGGCATCCGCCAGGGAGATCTTTCCCATACTTTTACCTCTTTTCCATCAAGCAAGCGGCGACCTCTTCCCGCTCATCCAGGTGGTACTTCACCCCATTGATCTCTTGATAGGTCTCATGGCCTTTTCCAGCCAGTATTATTATATCATTTTTTTGCGCAATGTCCATAGCATATCGGATCGCTTTTCTACGATCTTCGATCACGACGCAGTTTTCCGCATTTTCCGGAATACCCTTCAAAATATCCCGGATGATGGCACCCGGAACCTCCGTCCGGGGGTTATCCGAGGTGATCACAGCAATATCTGCAAGTTCCGCACCGATACGCCCCATAATGGGCCGCTTGATGGGATCCCGATCTCCACCGCAACCAAAAACGGCGATCATACGCCCCTGGCAAAAATCCCGCACCGAGCGCAGGACGTTTTCCAATCCATCCGGCGTATGTGCATAGTCGATGAGGACTGTGTAGGGCATTCCCGGAGTGGGGACCACCTCCACCCGGCCCTTGACGCCCTGGGCAGTTTTCAGCGCAGCAGCAGCTGCTGACAGAGAAATACCCAATTGCAGGGAAATACCCAGCACGGTCAGGGCATTATACACCGTGAACCGACCGGGAATGGGCAACTCCACCCGCTGGCATTCCCCTTGGTAGCAAGCCGTAAAGGCAATGCCATCAGATCGAAGGGACACATCCCGCGCATTCAGATCTCCATTACCCGCCACAGAAGTGGTCAAATAGTCGCAGCTCGCCTGGGCCTCTATCCGGTCGAAATAGCCATCATCCCGGTTCAGCACGCCCTTATCGCACCGACAGAACAGCTGCGCCTTGGTATCGCAGTAGTTCTCCATGGTCTTGTGGAAATCCAGATGGTCCTCGGTCAAGTTGGTAAAGGCCGCCACATCGAAGTGGACGCCCCCCACCCGATCCAGCGCAATGGCATGGGAAGATACTTCCATCACCACATGGGTACAACCAGCGTCTCTCATCCGGGCAAACAGGCCTTGCAGCTCAAAGCTCTCCGGAGTGGTGCGCTGGGTGGGGATCACCTCATCCCCAATGCGATTTTCCATGGTGCCAATAAGACCCACCTTGGCCCCCAGGGTCTTTTCCAGCACCTGGGTCAAGAGCAAGGTCGCAGATGTCTTGCCGTTGGTACCGGTAACGCCGATAAGAGTCATATCCTTTGCGGGATATCCGTAAAAGTTGCATCCCAGCAGCGCCAGCGCCAACCGATCAGACTTCACCAGAATGTACGGCACATCGATATCGGGCTTTTTCGCCGTCACCACCGCCACGGCACCTTTTTCCATTGCCATGGGGATGAACCGATTGCCGTCGGAGGCAAAACCACTGATGGCAACGAACAGGCTGCCCTTTTCTACTTTTCTGGAATCATAGACAATACTTGTGATTTCCATTTCCATATCCACATTTGTCTGTAACACGGTAATATCCACAAGTAGCTGCTTTAGTTTCATAGTTTACTCCTTTCCCCTAATCCGGGGCCTTTGTATCTGCAAATTCCAGGCGAATGGTCGTACCCACCGGAACTTCTGTATTTGCCTGTATATTCTGCGCTGTGACGATCACGGAAGCACTGACCTCCGGATTGCCGCTGACCAGAATGTATAGTCCCAGTTCTCCGGCTGCGAGACTGGCCTGCTGCCGGTTCATGCCGGAAAAGTTCGGCACCTTGACTTTTTCTTCTTCCGGTGTCTCCCCCAGATACACGATGATCTGGCTGCCACCGGGGACGCTTTCTCCCGCCCGGGGGATCTGGGCTGTGACCGCCTCCCCTGTTCCTACGAAGGTAGCGGTAAGGGTGGTGCCCTTGAGTTTTCTGCTCACATCCTGTGCAGTCATTCCGAAAAAATCTTCCAGGACCACCGTCTGTCCTGCCGTTTCTGTTTCCGAAAAATGCTGCTCAACACCCAGGTACGGCAAAATATCCGCCAGTACCGCTCCCACCGTGGGTGCCGCCATGACACCGCCGGAAATATAGGTGCCAGTGGCCCGGGATGGGGTATCCAGTGCTACCAATACAATATACTGCGGATCGTCCATGGGCGCAATCC
>CAZGTR010000088.1:0-5544 GCA_964528715.1 uncultured Oscillospiraceae bacterium
AGCGGGTCCCCGGTCACTTCGACGAGGATCAGTACGCCATCTGCTGGATCGTGGATTTCCCCATGTACGAGCTGGACGAGGAGACAGGCAAGCTGGAGTTCTGCCACAATCCCTTCTCCATGCCTCAGGGCGGAATGCAGGCGCTGTTGGATGCCGTGGGCGACACCGAGAAGCTGCTGGCCATCAATGCCGATCAGTACGACCTGGTGGTCAACGGTTATGAGTCCGCTTCCGGCGCCGTGCGTAACCACGATCCCGAGATCATGGTCAAGGCATTCGAGATGGTCGGCCTGGGCGAGGAAAATGTGAAAGCCAAGTTCCCCGCTATGTACAATGCCTTTACCTATGGCGCACCTCCGCACGCAGGTGCGGCTCCCGGTGTTGACCGACTGATCATGCTGCTCACCGGCGAGGAGTCCATCCGTGAAGTCATCACCTTCCCCATGAACAAGAATGCACAGGATCTGATGATGGATGCCCCCACCGCCGTGGACCAGAACCAGCTGGACACCGTCCATATCGCACTGAATATCGAAGAATAACGAACATCCCCCGGACAAAAAATGTCCGGGGGATATTTGCGTAAAAGTGTTACAGGGCGTACAGGGCAATGCTCACCAGCTGCAACAAGCTTCCCAGCAGCACAAAAATGTGAAACACGCTGTGGAACCACTTTTTCTTGGAGCCGATGCCGTACAGCACGGCCCCGACGGTGTAGGCGATGCCGCCAAAGAGCAGATACAGAAATCCGGGCTTCGTCAGCGCCTGTAAGGTCAGCCGGATGAAGGGCAGCACTGCCCAGCCCATGCCGATGTAGCAGATCATGGAAAACACGTTGTACTTTTTCAGGTCGATGGCGGTGAGGGTCACTGCCACAGCGGCCAGCACCCATTCAAACAGAAACAGCCCCCAGCCCACCACCGGCGAGACGGAACGGATAGCCACCAGCGCCACCGGGGTGTAGGAACCGGCGATGAGCAGGTAGATGGTGCAATGGTCGATGACCTGCATGACCTTCTTCGCCATGCCGGGCTTTAGGCCGTGGTAGACGCTGGACATGGTGTACAGAGTGATCATGCACAGGCCGTAGATCAGGGCGCTGAAAATGGCGACGGTGCTGCCGCCGGGGATGGTGCGAATGAGGCACAGGCCCAGGGCAAAAATGCCAAGAGCGCCACCGACGATGTGGGTGACCATATTCATCACCTCTTCCCCGTGGGAATAGGTGGGCAGCGGGCGGTCGGAAAGTTTGGTTCGTTTCATGGAAATGCCTCCTTGGTTTTGCTGTCACCATCATAGCACCTGCGGGGGAAAATGCACCCTACAAGCCCCATTCTACCCTCTCCCGGAGGAAGAATGGGGAATTCTACCGGGAGTAGAGTGGCATTTTGACGGTGGAATGTCGCTAAAATGACGGCGCTAGCGGGAGCAAAGGTGAGTTTAGTTGTGAAAAGTGCACAAAAGTACGACGTTTTTTTCGGCGACGAAATGGCTTGTTTACAATAATTTTTCATACTCCTTTCCGGATTTTATGCTATAATATGATTGACGCCAAAAGCGTGTGAATGATGGATGAATAAAGGAGACTTTATGAATAATAATATTTTGTTTTTTCTGACACCCAAAGCCATGTGTAATTATCTGTACGATGACTTTACGCTGCGTCAGGCATTGGAGAAAATGGAGGGCACCGGCTATGCGGCCCTGCCCATTCTGAACAAGCGGGGGGAGTACCGGGGCACCTTGACCGAGGGCGATCTGTTGTGGGGCATCAAAAATATGTGCTACATGGATATGCGTCAAGCGGAGGCTCGGCGGATCATGGAGATCTCCCGGCGCAAGGATAATATCCCGGTGCGGGTCACCACTTCCATGCGTGATCTGGTGGAGCGTGCAAGTACCCAGAATTTTGTTCCGGTGGTGGACGATAAGGATGCATTCATCGGCATCATTACCCGCCGGGCCATCATTAAATATTGTTCCCAGCAGCTATTCCCGGAGGATTGACCAAAGGCCCGCATTGGCGGGCCTTTTCTGTTGTGTGGAAACAGTTGCAAAATCCCGCCGGATTTGTTACAATATAGCCGATATTGATGTTGGAGGAATTCCATGGATGACGAAAAGCTGAAGCGCCGGATCGGCGCAAATATTGCCTTTTACCGCAAGAGCCAGGGCTTGACCCAGGCCATGCTGGCGGAAAAAATAAATTATTCGGACAAAGCCGTCTCCAAATGGGAGCGGGGGGAGTCCGTGCCGGATGTGCTGACATTGATGGCGCTGGCACAGCAGCTGGAGATAACCGTCAACGAGCTGCTGGCGGACCCGGATGAACTGCCACAGGGCAGCGGCCTCGTGGGCCAGATGGTGGAAAAGACTTTGAAGCGCAAGGCGGATAAGCGGGTCATTTTGGGCCTTTCTTCGTTGCTTGTGTGGTTCGTGGCGCTGTTTTTCTATGTGGTGCTGGCGTCCATGGGGGTCCACAACGGCTGGCTGGCCTTTGTCTATGCCATCCCGGTGGATGCAATTGTTATGCTGAGCCTGCGCTCTGCCTGGCATGATTTCCGGTGGAACCGGGCGCTGATCTCTGGGATCGTCTGGGGCGTGCTGCTGAGCGTGTATCTGACGCTGCTCATGGCCTGTCACTACAATGTGTGGCGGATCCTGCTGCTGGGCATTCCCGGGCAGGCGGCGATCTTCCTGTGGTTCCGTATGTTTCGTGCCGCACCTGCGGCGGAGGTGGAAAATGATGGACAAGAAAACACTCAGAGCGAAAATTCGTGAGCAGAAGCGGGCAATGACCGAAGAAGATATCTGCGCCCGTAGCGAAAAGCTGGGGCAGCTTTTTGCCGCCTCTACGCTGTACAAGCAGGCAAAAACCATCTACGGCTATCTCCCTTATAATCAGGAAGTGCGCACGGTTCCCATGCTGGAGCAGGCGCTGAAGGATGGGAAAAAGGTGGCGGTGCCCAAGGTCTATGGGGATGAGATGAAATTCGTCTACCTGACCGACCTGACCCAGGTGGAGAAGGGCTATGCCGGGATACCGGAGCCGGTGGCGGATGGCCCGGTGGCGGAAGATAAGACTGCATTGGTGCTAATGCCGGGCCTGGCCTTCGACGAAGAAGGGCACCGGATGGGCTACGGCGGCGGTTTTTATGACAAGTTCCTGGCGGCTGAGCCCGAGCACCCGACACTGGCCCTGTGCTACGCCTTCCAGATGGTACAGGAGCTGCCCACGGAAGAATTTGACATCCCGGTGGACTGCGTCCTCTGGGCATAGGAGAGAAGAAAATGCACATTCCCAAAGGCGATACTCTGACCATGGAGCTGGTGACCTTTCAACAGGCCCTGGCGGCTGCCAACAGCCCATCGCCGGACTATGATATCGAAAAGTGGCTCTATGCCCCGAACTTTTATTCCGAATACCGGTATATTTTGGGCACCCGGGGCAAAAATCCGCTGATCTGCATTGGGATCAACCCTTCCACGGCTGCCCCGGAGGATCTGGACAATACCCTCAAATCCGTGGAGCGGATCGCTCTGGGCAACGGGTTCGACAGTTTCATTATGTTCAATGTCTACGCCCAGCGGGCTACAAACCCGGATGCCATGGAGAAAATTTGCAACGAAAAGCTACACCGGGAGAACATGGAAGCATTTCGCTACGTGCTGTCCATTTCGGACAAGCCTGCTATCTGGGCGGCCTGGGGCGCCATTATTGAAAAACGAGCATACCTTGCAGATTGTGTGCGGGATATGGTACATATCGGGCAAAGCTACGGTGCCAGCTGGTACTGCGCCGGTGCCATCACCAAAAAGGGACACCCCCATCATCCATTGTATCTGCGCAAGGACGAGAAACTGAAGCCCTTTGATATTGAGGGCTATTTGCAAAACCGATAGGAGAACGATATGAAACTACTCATCGCATCGGATATCCACGGCTCCGCCTACTACTGCGGCAAGCTGATGGAAGTGTTGGAGCAGGAAAAGCCGGACAAGCTCCTGCTGCTGGGAGACCTGCTGTATCACGGCCCCCGCAATGACCTGCCCCGGGATTATGCCCCCAAGCAGGTGATCCCCATGCTGTCGAAATATAAGGATATCATCATCGCCGTCCGGGGCAACTGCGAGGCAGAGGTGGATCAGATGGTGCTGCCTTTTCCGTGCCTTGCAGACTATGCGCAGATCTTGTGCGACGGCGTGACCATGTATTTGACCCATGGGCATCACCAGGATCCGGACCAGTTGCCGCCATTGCCGGAAGGGAGCATTTTCCTCAGCGGGCACACCCATGTGAAAATGGACGAAGTGCGCAGCGGGATCCGCTGTATCAACCCCGGCTCGGTGTCCATTCCCAAAGACGGCAGCCACAGCTGCATGATCTACGAAAACGGAAATTTCCGGACGGTGTATTTGGAGGACTGACATGGAATGTGAATGCGATACCTGCTGGTATTACGATTATGACGAGGAGTTCGACGAATACTACTGCATGATGGATCTGGACGAGGACGAATACTATCGGGCCTTTCACACCGGACAGAACAAATGCCCCTACTACCGCCAGGGCGACGATTATACCCTGGCTCGTAGACAATAAGGAGCAAAGATGGAACAAAAAGTGATCGATCTTTATGAAGCTTTCGGGCAAAATCGACCGGATGGTGCAGCCGGGTTTCTGACGGCGTGGTTGCATAAGCCTGTACCCCAAATCTGCAAGACCAGACGATATCCTGCAATTTTGATCCTGCCCGGCGGTGGATATACTCGTGTATCACCAAGAGAGAGCGAACCGGTGGCGAGCCGGTTTTTCGCACTAGGGTACAGCACGTTCGTGCTGGATTATTCTGTGGAACCCCTTGCTTTTCCGGTGGCACTACGGGAAGCGGCTATGGCTATGGCATATATTCGCCAAAATGCCCAGGCGTTGTCTGTTAAGGCAGACAATGTTGCGGCAATTGGTTTTTCCGCTGGTGGGCACCTTTGCGGTTTGCTTGGAACGATGTACGATTGCCCCGATTTGGCAGATCTGGCAGGATCGGAACAGATACGCCCGGATGTTTTGGGCCTTTGCTATCCAGTGGTCACTTCCTGGGGAAAGTGTCACGCCGACAGCTTCCGGCGTCTTGCTGGTGGGAATGAACAGCTGACAGCCTACCTGTCTTTGGAAAAACGGGTCCGCCCAGATATGCCGCCGGTATTCTTGTGGCACACCAGAGATGACGCTTCCGTTTCGGTGCGCAATTCGTTGGAACTTGCCTGTGCACTGGAAGAAGCGGAGGTGCTTTTTACCATGCATATTTATGGACATGGAAAACACGGCTTGTCTACGGCAGATGAAAATGCATTCCCAGTTGAAAAAGTGCCGGAGGTCAGCCAAGATGTAACTGGCTGGATCGAGAGCTGTATTGGATATTTCAAAGAGTGCGGTTTCGGCCCGCGGGATGAATAAAATATTCCCCGGATGTAGATACATCCGGGGAATATCCAGTCTGTCAAAAAAACTACCAATACTCCCTCATTTGTGATATAATATTCACA
>CAZGTR010000089.1:0-5543 GCA_964528715.1 uncultured Oscillospiraceae bacterium
ATGAGTTCGTGGAGCAGCTGAAAAAGCCGGATGTGGTGATCCTGGCGGAGATCTACGCCGCCCGGGAGCGTAATACCGTCGGCATTTCTTCCAGAGATCTGCTAAAAGAGATCCCCGGCGGCATCTACTGTGAGACACTGCCGGAGGTGATGGAGCAGCTGCGCACGCTGGCACAGCCCGGGGATGTGATCTTGACCGTGGGTGCCGGTGACATTTACCGGGCGGGAGAAGCGCTGCTGAAATGAGTCAACCGTCGCTGTCCAGTTGAAAGCGGGACAGGCCGTAAAGCTCGAATTCCTGCATATACTGCTGCATACGGCTTTGCAGCTCCTCATAATTATCTGGGGTGATATCCGCATAGTCCAGATCCCGGCGGGCCAGTTCTTCTGCCAGGATCTCGTAAAAGGTATTATCCTCATAATAGGCAATGGCCTCTTGAATGCCGCCTTCTTCGTAGGCCCGGGAGGGGATGAAGGTCCCGTTCCAGGGCTCTACCAGCGCCTGCATCCCATTGGTGCGGCAAAGGGAAAAGAGCTTGCTCTCCAAATTGTCATAGTCGGCGAAGCGGTCGTCTCCCCGGGTGGAGTTCAAGATCCAGTTGCCGATGTAGACAAGGTCCAGCAGCCGGCGGAATTCTTTGGTAGTCAGTTCGATTTGCATGGTGATCCTCCTGGCATGATACTGCCCCCTATTATACCACGGGCGGTGGATTTTTCCAGAGGAAATTCCGATATCTTTCACATTATTCAGAAACGGGGCGTGTGTTTTGAAAAAATTAAGTGTTTGTGTGTTGTTCGGCGGCATCAGCCCGGAGCATGAGGTGTCTCTGCGGTCGGCGGAATTTGTGCTGAACAGCCTGGATCCGGAAAAGTACAACATCTTCCCGGTGGGCATCACCAAGGGGGGCGACTGGATCCTCTATACCGGAACGGATTATTCTCTGCTGCCTACCGGGCAATGGCAGGAGTGGCCCGAGAACCGCCGGGCAGCCATTTCCCCCGTCCGGGGCCAGGGCTTGCTGAGCTTCGAGGGCGACTGCGTGGTCCGGGAGTGGATCGATGTGGTATTCCCGGTGCTTCACGGTGAAAACGGCGAGGACGGTGCTATGCAGGGCCTGCTGCAAATGGCAGGTATCCCCTATGTAGGCCCCCATGTGGCGGCCTCTGCTGTTGCTATGGATAAGACCTTGACCAAGCTGGTAGCGGATGCTGCAAAGGTGCGGCAAGCGGCCTGGATGTTGGTGCGCAGCGCCGATGTGGATGTGCGTGTGGAGCACTGCATGGACCAGGTGGAGAAGAAATTCAGCTATCCTGTGTTCGTCAAGCCCGCCGGTACCGGCTCTTCCGTGGGCGTGTCCAAGGCGGCAGACCGGGAGGAGCTGAAAGCAGCGTTGCTCAGCGCCGGCACCTATGACAGTAAGATCCTGGTGGAGGAGTTCATCCACGGCCGGGAAGTGGAGGTTGCAGTGATGGGCAACGAGAGCCCGGTGGCCTCCATCTGCGGCGAGATCGATGCCGGCGCAGAATTTTACGATTACGATGCAAAGTATATCACCGATACTTCTGTGGCGTATATCCCTGCACGGATCCCGGAGGATGTGGCAGAGCAGGTGCGTGACGCAGCTGTTCGAGTTTATACTGCCATTGGCTGCCAGGGCTTGAGCCGTGTGGACTTCTTTGTGACTTATGAGGATAACGAGGTGGTGTTCAACGAGATCAACACCCTGCCGGGCTTTACCTCTATCTCCATGTTCCCCAAGCTGTTTGCAGCCAGCGGGATCCCGGCTGATCGCCTGGTGGATGAGCTGTTGCGGCTGGCAATGGAGGCTTCCAATTGAAGAAGAAAGTCATGCTGTCCATTCAAGGACGGCAAAGCTACGACGGTCAGGAGCCGGATCTGATCGAACTGGTCACCGAGGGCAGCATAGAGTTTGTCAACGGCGGTTGGGAGATCTGCTACCAGGAGAGTGATTTAACAGGACTGGAGGGCGTGATCACCACCTTTCGGGTGGAACCGGAGCGGGTGACATTAACACGTACCGGTGGATTGCACTCTCAAATGGAATTTGTGATCGGACAGTCCCATGACAGCTTATATCAAATGCCCTTTGGCGCACTGATGATGACGGTGACGACAAAGTCCCTGTTTTTTGATATCCTTCCAGAGGGAGGCAGTATCGATATTCTCTATGATATCGCCATTGAACAGAGTCAGATGGGAACAGTAGATTATCACCTGGATATCCGAACACTGGAGCCAGAAGAATAAACAGAAACTGCGGCGTACTTCTTTTGAAGTGCGCCGCAGTTTGATTATGTTGGATCATGCTTCCTGACGGCTGTTGCCGTCCACGGTGGGATCACCGTCAGTATCGGGAAGCGGAGATGTGGTGGGTTCAATAGGATCCGTAGGATCGCTAGGATCGCTGGGGTCAGTCGGCTCCGGGTCGGGAAGCTTTTCCAGCTGTACCACCACGGCATCCCGAGAAGAATAGGTGATGGTTTCCAGACACTCTCTGCTCAGTTCTTTGCCGGTGGTGCCATCGTAGGTGTGACGGTAAACTTCGACTGTGTAGCCGGTCAAAGGAGTGACCAGAATGTCGCCCTCTTTGTAGCCGCCAGGATTGGTGGCGGACATCAGATTCTTCAGCGTTCCGGGTTTGATCACATTGGTGGTCAAATACTCGATCTCCACTTGATAATCCCGGCTCTCGGTACCAATGATCGTGATCTGAAGATTGCTGCCCACAACAGAAGCGCTGATGGTGATGGGATCTGGCAACGTGTTGCGGAAGCGGAAATCACTGTTTTCGCCATCGGTGTAGGAATCATAGCCCAGATCTGCGAAGGTGGGGGCATAAGTATGATGGCTCAGCTCCACAATGTCCAGATCGGCTCTAAGCACACATTGATAAAGAGCACTGGAAACCTGGGTCGCACCACCACCAATAACGTTGGTGAGCTTCTTACCCTGGAATGCAGAGGCTTCGACCCAGCCGTTGCGCAGGGTCAGCTCACCCATCAAGGCATTGAAGGAAAACTCCTCGCCGGATTTTAGAATGACACCGTTGAGCTTTTTGCAGGCCAGTGCCACGTTTTTTGCCCAATTGGAATCATTGGGAATCTGCAAGGTGATGGAGCTCAAGGTGTCCTTGAATAGATCGCCGGAGAGAAGCTCCTCTGTGATCGCCGGGGCCAGATAGGTCAAAGAGATCTCCAAGGTTTGACCGTATTCGGCGTTTGCCACCTGTTCCTTCACCAGATCCAGGTCAAAGCCGTAGCCGTAGATCTCCGGTGTGACCTGATAGGTGTTCATATCCATCTGTGCGTCCACCGGAGCGACGCAATGCTCTGCGTAAAGGGCCTCCAACTTTTCATCCAGGGAACTGGGAGTGACCACGGTACATTGGCCTACTACCTGGAAAATGTTGATGTTGTAGTATTCCAGAATCGTTTCGTACAGCTGCTGGGTGTCAAGACCATACTCAGCGGTGCCTACATAGATCTGAAGGGTCTGGTAAGCAATGCTGGTGTCCGGCTTGGAAACATCCAGACTGGGACGCTCACCCACGATGGTAGCGGTGGGCTGCGAGAGCATACTGTTAAACTGCTGACCCAGAGAATTCACAGCGGACTGGATGTAGTCAGTGTTCAAATTCAAATAGGGAATAATGTTGACGATGTAGGAAGTGTTCGCTGCCTGCGCCCGGACCTGTTGCTGCTCGGAGCGGCTGCCGGTGCGTCCGTAGTTATAAGCTTCCTGGACAACGCCGTCAATATCCAGCTTGGCTCCGGTATCTGCCGGGGATAGGGTGATGACGGTATCTACCACAGTGACCTTCATATCCAGCTGCGTGTAGGTGTTGGCGGTGGCTTCTTCCAAGGCGGACTTTGCCTGCTCGGGGGTCAGACCGCTTAAATCGACACCGGCGGCGATGACGTTGTTCAAAATCAGACCATTGTCGATCTCCGGCTTGAACAGGTTTAACAGGACAATGCCCAGCAACACCACGAATACCAGAGCCAGACAGGCAATGGAAATGAGGATGACCTTATCCCGCTGGGTGAATTTTCCACGGCGTTTTCCGGGCCTGCGATTTGGGGCCTGGTTGGGTGTACGGTTGGAGGTCTGCCCGGAGGTGCGGTTAGCAGCAGGGGCAGATGTGCGCTGGGGCGCAGTGTGCTGATTTAAATTGACCCGCTGTGTAGCGTCGCTGTTCGGCTCCGACATGAAGGGCGCCTGATGGGGTCTTTCAAATTGATTATCGATGGTAAACAGCTCCTATCTGTCAGCGGCCCTTGGGCCGCAAGCTTGAATTCTTACTAGGGGTATTGTACCACATTTTACATAAATTTCAATGTCATTTCGTTACCAAAGAATGAAAATACTGTAAATTGCTTGAAAATCAGTGGATTTCACAGCAATTTCGGTACTTTTCAACAAATACTTTGCATTGTTTGAGGCTGTCCACATTGGAAACAAGCTTCAGACGCAGGGTGGGGACCTTGGCAGTGGCGACAAATTGAACCCGCTTGGCGTACTGGGGATCAGCGCAGATACGACTGATGGCCTCGAAGTTCAGTTCTGTTAGGGTGAACAGCACATCCCCGGCCTTCTGCCGAATGTCGCAGATATTCAGCTTCTGAGCTTCGGCCCGAAGTAGGGCAATGTCGATGAGGTTCAGCACGCCCTTGGGCGGTTCGCCGTAGCGGTCCACGATCTCGTCCAGCAAATCCTCTGCGTCATCCTGGCAGCGGATGGCAGCCATCCGCCGGTAAAGGTCCATCCGCTCCTCGCCCCGGGAGACGTACTCCTGGGCCACATTGGCGGTAACATTCAGATCGGCGGTGCAATCCGGAGTCTTGGGGCGTTCTCCCTTTTCTTCCAGTACGGCCTCGTCCAATAGCTTCAGGTACATATCGTAGCCCACGCTCATCATGTGGCCCGATTGCTCGGCACCCAGCAGATTGCCGGCACCTCGGATCTCCAGATCCCGCATGGCGATCTTGAAGCCAGAGCCGAATTCTGCAAAATCCCGGATGGCAGACAGGCGCTTTTCAGCAATTTCTGTCAAATTCTTATCCGGACGGTAGGTGAAATAGGCGTAGGCGTGGCGGGTGGAGCGGCCCACCCGGCCCCGGAGCTGATGCAGCTGAGAAAGACCAAAGCGGTCTGCGTTTTCGATGATGAGCGTATTGGCGTTGGGAATGTCCAGACCGGTCTCAATGATGGTTGTACACACCAGTACCTGGATCTCACCCTCTGCCATGGAACGCATTACATCCCCGAGAGCGTCCTCACCCATTTGACCATGGGCGATGCCCACGGACAGGCCGGGGATGCGCTTTTGCAGGGCGCTGGCGCATTGATCGATGGTCTCCACCCGGTTGTGCAGGTAGTATACCTGCCCGCCCCGGGCCACCTCTCGGCGGATGGCATCGTCCAAAATGGCATTGTTATGCTCCATGACGAAGGTCTGCACCGGGTAACGGTCCGCCGGGGGCACCTCGATGGTGGACATATCCCGGATCCCGGACAGGGCC
>CAZGTR010000090.1:0-5404 GCA_964528715.1 uncultured Oscillospiraceae bacterium
GATCTTATCCAGCCGGATGGTCTTGCGGTTATAGTGATCCATCAGCCGGCCGGGGGTGGCCACCACGATCTGGGTTTTTTTCTCCAGCTGCTGGATCTGCCCGCCGATGCCGGCGCCGCCGTAAAGCACCGCCACCCGGATCCCGTTAAAGTAGGTCAGCAGGCCCCGCAGCTCGTCTCCGATCTGGATGGCCAGCTCTCGGGTGGGTGCCAGGATCAGTCCCTGTACCTCCTTCAACTCCGGATCGATATGCTCGATCATGGGAATACCAAAGGCAAAGGTCTTGCCCGTGCCGGTGGGGGCCTTGGCGATCACATCCCGCCACTGCAAAAAGTGCGGAATGGCCTCCGCCTGAATCGTAGTCGGATATCCGTAACCCTTCTTTTCCAGGGCCTTGCGCATCGGCTCCGACAGGCCCAAGTCCGCAAATGTTATCGTTTCATTCATGAATGTTCTTCCTCTTTGTATTTGTAGATATATTTTTGATATTATACCAGATTTCCCCTATCTTTGCAACATGTCTTTCCGCAGTAAAATTGTCCATACGGTAGGTGTGGACAAATGGGAAAAAATATGGTATTGTATATTATTATAAGTATTGCTATGCAGGAGGCATTCTATTATATGGGTAAATTGATCGTTATCGAGGGAACCGACGGTTCCGGCAAGTCCACACAGTTCAAAAAGCTCACTGACCGGGTCACCGCTGAGGGCATTGAATTCCAGAAGCTGGTTTTCCCCCAGTATTCCGAGCCCAGCTCCGCTCTGATCCGGATGTATCTGGGGGGCGAATTCGGCACCAACCCCGCCGATGTCAACGCCTACGCCGCCTCTGCGTTCTATGCAGTGGACCGCTACGCATCCTACAAAAAATCCTGGGGCCAGTGGTACGACAACGGCGGACTGATCCTGTCCGACCGCTACACCACCTCCAACGCCGTTCACCAGACTTCCAAGGAGCCGGAGGACAAGCAGGGCGAATTTCTGAAGTGGCTGTACGAATTTGAGTATGACAAACTGGGAATGCCCGCCCCCGACCTGGTGATCTATCTGGATGTGCCCACCGCCTTCACCGAGCAGCTGATGCGTACCCGGGAGGCCGCCACCAACACCAAGGCAGATATCCACGAAAAGGACCTTTCCTATCTTGCCACCTGCCGTGAGATTGGTCGCAAGGCCGCAAAATTCTACGGCTGGACCGTTATCGATTGCGTCAAGGATGGTCAGATGCGCAGCATTGAAGACATTCACGAAGAGATCTACCGCCATGTGCGCAACTGTATGGAGGAATGACCATGGTCTATGTATTGCTGGGCACCGGATTTGAAGAGGCCGAAGCCATCGCTCCGGTGGATCTGTTGCGTCGGGCCGGGATCCAAGTCCATACCGTGGGTATTGGCAGCAAAGCCATCACCGGTAGCCACGGTATAACAGTCCAGGCGGATATCACCCTGGAAGAAATGGATCTGACCGCCCTGGAGATGATCGTTCTGCCCGGCGGTCTTGGCGGCGTCGCCTCCATTTCTGCCAGCCAGGAAGCCCTAAACGCCGTTCGTTTTGCCTGGGAAAACGGTCGCTATGTGGCAGCCATCTGTGCCGCCCCCACCATTCTGGCAAAGCTGGGCATTACGGATGACCGGGAGGTCACCTGCTACCCCGGCTATGAAGCGCAACTGGGCAGCGTCCAATTGACAGACCTTGCCGCCGTGCAGGATGGCAAGCTGATCACCGGCACCAGCGCCGGCTGCGCCATTGCCTTTGGACTTCAACTAATCTCGGCACTAAAAGGCCCCGACGCCGCAAACACCGTTGCGGAGCAGATCGTGCTCCGCTGAAGTGGAGGTATTTTATGGACAACAATGATTTTAACGATATCCCTTTGAACGATGACGACTGGTTGGAAAAGCTTCTGTCCGATTCCACATACGGGGATGACATTCTCGATGAAGTCACTGGTCAGAACACGCCCGGTGAAGATCCCGAGCTGGACCGTATCATGCAGGAAGCAATGTTGGACGAGTGGGATCTGACCGAAACGATCCTGAATGCACATCCCATCTCCATCTACAATGATGACGAGATCTCTGAGCCTCCGGCTGATGAAAAAGCAAATGAACCTGAATATGAGGAACCAGCGCAGCCCGAAATAGTCGAAGCACCGGCAAGTGAGCCCCTGCGCAAAGTCCGTCCTAAGAAAAAAAGCACCTACGGCCTATTGAGTCTGCCCCATCTGCTGTCCACTGTGATCTGGCTTGTCATCGCCGTGAGTATCGGTATGTCTCTGGGACGGCTGGTTTGGATCTGTGCCACGGATGTGTTGGCGTTTGGACGTGAGGATCAGTCCGTCACCATCACCATTTCCGCTTCTGATGACATTGACTCCATCACCGATAAGCTCTATAACACCGGCCTCATCCACTATAAGCAACTGTTTCGCTTCTACGCTTCCCTCAGCAAAGCAGACCAGAAGATCAGCGTTGGCACCTTCGAACTGAATACCCTATTCGATTACAGCGCCCTGGTCAAGGGAATGTCCGCCAGTTCCTCTTACCGTGAAACCGTAACAGTCACGATCCCGGAAGGCTACACTTGCGCCCAGATCTTTGCCCTACTGGAAGAAAAGGGTGTCTGCTCTGCCGCCGACCTAGAAGCCTATTCCATGGAGAGCGAATTTGAGTCCTACTGGTTCCTGGAGGATATGGAGCGTGGCAACAAGTATTCTCTGGAAGGCTTCCTTTTCCCGGATACCTACGAGTTCTACACCAATGCCACTGCCAAAAGCGTGTTCATCAAGTTCTTGAATAATTTCAACAAGACCTTCACCGATGACTTCAAGGCCCAGATCGACACACTGAACCAGAAGCTGGGCACCAGCTACACCCTGTACGACATTATGATCGTGGCTTCCATGATCGAAAAGGAAAGTTCCGGCAGTGCAGAAAACTATGATGTTTCCTCGGTCATCTACAACCGTCTGACCAACACCGCCGAGTTCCCCTACCTGCAGATCGATGCGACCCTCGTCTACGCCCTGGGCGGCAAAGCAGATCTGTCCAAGGAGGATCTGGAGCTGGACAGCCCCTACAACTCCTACAAATACGGCGGCCTGCCCCCCACGCCCATTTCCAACCCGGGCAAGCTGGCTATCCAGGCAGCTCTAAACCCCGCAAGTACCAGCTATTACTACTATGCCCTGGATCCCTCCACCGGGCTGCACCACTTCTCCAAGACCTATAAGGAGCATCAAGCATTTTTGAACAGCTTGAAATAAAGATATGAAAAAAATCGAATTATTAAGCCCCGCCGGGGATATGGAACGGCTGAAAATGTCCGTGCTGTACGGTGCGGATGCGGTATATCTGGCAGGCACCAGCTTTGGAATGCGCTCCTTTGCCGGGAATTTCTCCCCGGAGGAGCTGCCCCAGGCAGTGCAATTCGCCCATGCGCACGCGGTCAAGACCCACGTGACCGTGAACACCATGCCCCGCAACGAAGAGATCGCCCAGCTCCCCAGCTATTTGGAGCAACTGGACGACGCAGGGGTGGATGCCCTGATCGTGGCCGATCTGGGTGCGTTCACTCTGGCAAAAAAATACGCCCCTCACTGTGAACTGCACATCTCCACCCAGCAGTCCATCGCCAACTATGAGTGCGCCAGCGCCTGGTACGACCTGGGTGCCACCCGGGTGGTGCTGGCACGGGAATTGAGCCTGCCGGAAATTGCAGAAATTCGTCAAAAGACCCCCAAGGAATTGCAGATCGAGACCTTCGGTCACGGCGCCATGTGCGTCAGCTATTCCGGTCGATGTTTGCTCAGTAACTACATGACCGGGCGGGACAGCAACCGGGGTGCCTGCGCCCAGCCCTGCCGGTATCAGTACGCTCTAATGGAAGAAAAGCGCCCTGGGGAATACTTCCCCGTCTACGAGGATGAAAAGGGCACCTACATCATGAACTCCCGGGATATGTGTACCATCGACCACCTGAAGGATCTGATGGACGCCGGTATCGACTGTATCAAGATCGAAGGCCGTGCCAAGAGCGCCTACTATGCTGCCATCGTCACCGGCGCTTATCGCCACTGTATCGACGATATCGCCGCCGGGCGGGAGATCGATCCGGTGTGGCGGGATGAAGTGGATCACGTGTCCCACCGGGTCTATTCCACCGGCTTCTATTACGGTCAGCCCGGGCAGTACACGGAGCACTCCCGCTACCTGCGGGAGTGGCAGATCTGCGCCAAGGTCCTGTCCTGCGACGAAAACGGCCTGGCACTTTGCAGCCTGAACAACAAATTCGCCCAGGGCGATGCACTTGAGGTAGTGGGCCCCGACCTGCGTCCGTTCCCAGTGGTTGCCGAGACCATGACGGATCTGGAAGGTGCCCCCCTGTCCGAGCCCCGTACCCCCCAGATGCAGTTCTATCTGCAACTGCCCAAGCAAGTCCCGGCCCTGTCCATTCTCCGCCGGAGCGTAGACCTGTCTGCGAAATAACGAAAAACGGAGCCGTCTCGGCTCCGTTTTTTCAAATGTTACATTTGGTTGCGTCATTGACGCACGGACACGATGGACATTTTTCGGCTTCCATGGTAAAATGAAGCCAGAAAAGGAGGTAATAACCATGACCATCGGTGAAAAAATCTACACACTACGCAAAAGCAATAGCTGGAGCCAGGAAGAACTGGCAGACCGCATCGGCGTGACCCGGCAGGCCGTCAGCCGCTGGGAGGCTGACTCCGCCAAGCCAGAAGCAGACAAGATCATTGAGCTGTGCGACCTGTTCCAGATCAGCGCTGACTATCTGCTGCGGGATGTGCAACCCGAAGCCTCCCCCGCCGCCCCAGCACCAGCACCAGCGCCAGCCCCCAGCTTCACCCCAGTGCGTTTCTTTGGTGCCCTACTGGCAGGTTTTGCCTTGGTGATCCTGGCTGTTCTCGTAGTCGTCGGTCAGGTGGAAGGTTATCAGATCTACCTCGACGGCGTGGGGTATGACGGCTTTGTCAGTTATCTTTTCGTAAACAACCTGTGGGGCTTTCTGTTCCTGGATCTTGTGGCCGTTTTTGTCGGTCTATTCATGCTCTTCCCTGGCCCTGTGAATCGCTTGTACGCCCGACTTCGTGAACAAAATAAATAAACTCAGTCAACGACTATGTCAGCACTTTCCTTCTGGAAGACGAAAGATTTTAGGAGATCATACAAAGTATCATCTCTGCCCTGTCGCAGTTCACACTCCCATGTTTATTCACTTGTTTACAATTATTACTGTAAAAGCAAACCTACCATTTCAAATCCTTTATTCCTCAAATATTGTTCGTATTTTGTTCCAAACATGATAAAACCCCTGTTTTCCGCCGGTAATGTCAAGAGTTATGCGCAAAATTGATTTTAGTCTTTGGTAGAAATCT
>CAZGTR010000091.1:0-5354 GCA_964528715.1 uncultured Oscillospiraceae bacterium
CTGAGGGGGCTGGTGATCTTGGCGTGGACGCCGTTGCTGCCCACCAGAGCCAGGGCGTGCAGGCGCAGGGATTCTTCAGCGTAATTCATATTCCAAAATTCCTTTCTGATCTTAAATTAGATGTCCAGACCGTCGATGATGTCCCGCAGGGCCTTGGCGCTGCGCTGCATTTTGGCGGTCTCTTCCTCGCTGAGGGGGCTGGTGATCTTGGCGTGGACGCCGTTGCTGCCCACCAGAGCCAGGGTGGACAGGCACACATCATCCACACCGTACTCGCCGTGCATCATGGTGGAGACGGTCAAAGCGGTGCCGGCACCGTTGAGGATGCACTTGCAGATGTGGCACACGGAAATGGCCACGGCATAGAAGGTAGCGCCCTTGGCCTTGATGACCTGACCGCCGGAGGTCTTGACGAACTCCTCCACTTCGGCGTAGTCGCCGTTCCAGTTGATCTTGGAGGCGTCGGAGACCTGGTCCTTATACTTGGCCAGGGGGGAGTTGGCGATGGTTGCCAGAGACCAGGGGACGAACTGGCTGTCGCCGTGCTCGCCGTAAACATGAGCATGGACATTCTTGGGGCTGATGTTGAAGCGGCGGGCCAGCTCGGACTGCAAACGGCTGGTGTCCAGCACGGTGCCGGAGCCCAGAATGTGATTTTCGGGAATGCCGGAGATCTTATGGAAGGCGTAGGTCAGGATATCCACGGGGTTTGCAACCAGAATGTAAATGGCATTGGGGGCATACTTGACGATGTTGGGCGTAATGCTCTTGAGGATATTTACATTGGTCTGAGCCAGCTCCAGACGGGTCTGACCAGGCTTGCGGGGCACGCCGGAGGTGATGATGACGATGTCAGAACCTTCTGCGTCTGGATAGTCGCCGGAGCGGATGATAGCAGGGGAGCAGAAGGGAGCACCCTGGTAAACGTCCAGTGCTTCACCGAATGCCTTTTCCTTGTTGATGTCAATGAGGACGACCTCGCTGGCAATGCCCTGCACCATGATGTCATTGGTGATGGCTGCGCCAACGCTACCTGCGCCGATAACCGTGATTTTCGTTGCCATAATAATTCTCCTTTATTTTACTTTTTACCGCACCCAGCGGAATTTTTTGAGACAGGCAAGACTGTATTCGATACAAACTTACCGATTAATACTATACCCCAATGGGGTGGGATTGTCAAGTGCATTTTGTATATTTGTGGGAAATCTTTTGCAGATAAGCCCCGCAGATGGTATCCACCTGCGGGGCTTGGGGGTCAGGTCTCTTTTCCTGCGAATTGGGTCATGTAAAGGCTGTAATAATAGCCCTGTTTTTCCAGAAGGCTTTCGTGGTTGCCGGTCTCCACCACCCGGCCCTTGTCCATGACCACGATCATGTCTGCGTCCTGGATGGTTGACAGCCGGTGGGCAATGATGAGACTGGTGCGGTTTTTCATCAGCTTGACCATGGCGTCCTGGATCTTTTGCTCTGTACGGGTGTCGATGGAGGAGGTGGCCTCGTCCAAAATCAGAATCCGGGGATCGGCCAGCACGGCCCGGGAGATGTTCAATAGCTGCCGCTGTCCGTGGGACAGGGAAGCGCCCGCCTGCTTTAGATAGGTTTGGAACTTCTGAGGAAGACGGGAGATGAAAGAATAGCTGTTGCTCATTTTAGCTGCGGCGATCATCTGCTCGTCGGTGGCGGCGGGATCGCTGTATTTGATGTTATTGCCGATGGTGTCGGAGAACAGCACCGTATCCTGCAAGACAATGGCGGTGTTTTGCCGCAGCCAGTCCCGCTGTAAGTCCATGATGTTGTGCCCGTCAATGAGGATCTCGCCGGAATCCACCGGATAAAAGCGCATTAAGAGATTCACAACGGTGGTTTTGCCGCTGCCTGTGGCACCCACCAGGGCGATCTTTTGACCGGCTTTTATATCCAGATCAAAATCATACAGTACCTGTTTCCCGGGCAAGTAAGAGAAGTTCACGTGGCGGAAGGAGATGTTGCCCTTGGGATCATCGATCACCTCGTTACCGCTGTTATCCTCGTCAGGCTGATCCATCAAATCAAAGACCCGTTCGGCCCCGGCAATGGCGGTCTGGATGGTGCCGAACTGCTGGGCAATCTCACTCAAGGGTCGGGAAAATTGCTTTGCATAGAGGATGAAAGCGGAAATAGTACCGATCTTGATCAGTCCGGTGTAGGCAAAGTAGCCGCCGCAGGCTGCAACAATGATGAAGCTCAAATTGGAAAGGCAGTCCATGATGGGGCCAAGGGAGGAGGAAAGGGTCTCTGCTTTTAAGCTTTCTTTGGTCAGCTTGTCGGAAAGCTCGGAGAATTCTTCTTTGATGGTATTTTGTCTGTTGTAGGCTACGATAGAGCGGTGACCTGTGATCATTTCCTCTGCGTGACCGTTCAGTTGCCCAAGTATTTGGGAGCGGCGGCGGTACACATCCCGCATTTTTTTGGACATGAATTTGGTGATGAATAAGGTCAGCAGCACGGTGATCATGGTGATGAGCGTCAGCTGCCAACACTTGCAGAACATGATGGCAATGGTGCCGACCACTGTGAGCACACCGGAAATCAGCGCACCAAGGCTTTGGGATATCGTGCTGGAGATGTTTTCCACATCGTTGGTCATGCGGCTCATGACGTCGCCGCTGGAATGGCGGTCCAGGTATGGAATGGGGAGATTGTCGATCTTCCGGAACAGATCGTAGCGCATAAGCCGGACGATACGCTGGCTCAAATGGGCCGCCGTCAAGGTCTGTACCAGAGAAAACAGCACATGGAGGGCATACACCAAGGCCAGTTCCAGAATGATGATGTGAAAGCCGGACCAGCGCTGCTCTGTGATGGTGTTGATGGCCTGCTCGATCAAGGTGGGGGAGATCAAGGAGGTGGCGGTAACAGCCAATACCGCACCAACAAGCGCAACCAGCAGGGGAATGAAACGGGAGAAGTACGTCAGCAGCCGCTTCAGCGCAGTTTTGGCGTCTTTTGGCTTTTCAATGGGCACGGTCATGCCGGCGCTCATTTTCCGGCGCAGGGGGACAGTGGGGGGATTGGATGTGGGAGCAGCCATCAGCACACCTCCTTTTTCAGCTGAGAATTGTAGATCTCCCGGTAAACCTCAGAGGTCTGGAGCAGTTCCTCGTGGGTACCGCTGGCGGCAATGGTACCGCCATCCAGCACCAGAATGCGGTCAGCGTTGCGCACCGAAGCAATGCGCTGGGCGATGATGATGGTGGTGGTATCCCGGAAGGCTTCGTGAAAGGCTTTGTGCAGTGCCGCTTCCGTTTTTAAGTCCAGTGCACTGCCGGAGTCATCCAGGATCAGAATCTCCGGCTGCTTCAGCACCGCCCGGGCAACGCTGAGTCGTTGCTTTTGTCCACCGGACAGAGAGTGACCGCCCTCAGTGACCTGCGTGTCGTATCCGTTGGCAGCAGCCTCGATGAAATCAGTAGCCTGGGCGATGGCGGCAGCGTGGGAGATCTCTTGCAGGTCCGCATTTTCCTTGCCCCAGGCGATGTTTTCTTGAATGGAGCGGGAAAAAAGCTCCGGCTTTTGCAGCACTGTGCCGATCTTGGACCGGAGCAGTTGCAGTGGGTATTCCCGAACATCTAGGCCGTCCACTCGAATACAGCCGCTGGTCACATCGTAGAACCGGGGGATCAAGTGGGACAGGGTGGATTTCCCACTGCCGGTGGCACCGATGATGGCAAGGGTCTGGCCCTGCGATACTTTGAAGGAAATATCCTTCAATACCGGGCAGTCTGGAGTATCGGGATAAGAAAAGCTCACATGATCGAATTCGATCTCACCGGCGCAGCCTGCACTGGGAGCAGAGAGGCCGTCTGTCAAATGCGGCTGCGTGTGCAGTACCTCTTTGATCCGCCCCCAGGAGGCACTGGCCCGGGTGAAGGTCTGGAAAATATTAGCCATGAAAATGACCCGGTTCAGAATTAGGGTCACATAGGTGATGGAAGCCATGGTCTCGCCGGAGGTGATGCCGCCGTCCACCCGGGCGGCGATCCCGCTGCAATAGAGTACGCAAATAATGCAGATATTCATGATGACATTGACGCAGGGATTTAGAAAGGCCAAGGTGGTCTGAGCCTTTAGGTTTGTGGCGTAAAGTGCGTCGTTGGCTTGGGCGAAGTGCTCCAATTCGGCACGTTCCTTGGTATATGCCTTGACGACCCGGGCACCGGCGATGTTTTCCTGCATAAGGCTATTGATCTTGTCGATCCGAGACTGGATGGTCACATACAGAGGCGTGACCTTCTTTAAAAAGAAAATGACAAAGCCGGCCAGAAAGGGAAGTGCGCAGGCTACGATCAAGGCAAAACGGCTGGACTGACGGTAAAGCATGACAATTCCACCGAAGAACATGACGGTGCACCGGACAACGCCACGAATGGACATCCGTACCATTTGCTGGACCTGGGTGATATCGTTGGTAATGCGGGTGATGAGGGAACCGGTGGAAAGATGATCGTTTTGCTGGAAGGACAGATCCATGATCCGGGAAAACAGGTCCTTGCGCAGATCGTTACCGAAGTTCAAGGCGGCGATGTTGGCGCAAACGCTACATCCAATGCCGCAGCAACCGCCGAACACCAGAAGCCCCAGCATCTTGGCGCCTGTTTGCAAGATCACATCCATATTGGATACCTGCACACCGTCGTCGATGATGGTCTTCATCATGTCCGGAAGCTTCAGGTCCATGGTGATCTCACCCAGCATGAGCAGCGGGGCCAGTAGGCAGAACAGCCAGTATTTTTTTAAATATTTCAGCAATCTGGCAACCCCCTTTGGATCTGGTCAGAGAGTGCAGTGAGCAACTCGATGATCTCCTTTTTCTTTTCCGGCGTGATGAAGCGGGCGACTTTTTCCTCGGCTTCTTCAATGCGTTGGCGAATATGCACGGCGCACTGCTGACCCTTTTCTGTTAGATAAAGCTTGGTGCAACGCTGATCCGTCTCGTCTGTCTGTTTTTCTAAGAATCCCGTGAGGAGCATTTCCTTGACGGTCTGGTTGACAGAGGAGGTGGTGATGTCCCGAAATTGGGCGATCTCTTTCTGGTTGGCACCGGGATGCTTGTTCAGATACATGAGGATCATGCGGTAGGAATCCGGAATGCCGATTTCCTGGGAAATTTTCCGGCGGTAAAGTGTCCACTGCTTATTTGTGCGCATGATGGTACGCATTAAGGGTTCGTCCATAGTGGCCTCCTTGGAAAGTTAATTAGGAACTTAATTAAATGATACGACCAAATTTGAAATTTGTCAAGGAATGTGTAATAAAAATTCGTTCGTAAATTTCAAGAACAAATTGAACACTTTATAGAATGAAATTCAAAC
>CAZGTR010000092.1:0-5353 GCA_964528715.1 uncultured Oscillospiraceae bacterium
AGAAAGGGTGGCACTTGGAGCAGATCTCAACACGGATGTCCTTCTTGGTGGAGCCAGTCGTAAAGACGTTGCCACAAGCACAGCGAATGGTAGTCTGTTCGTAATTGGGATGGATACCTTCCTTCATTTCGTTCACCTCTTTCTTATCATGTAAAAGGGCATAGTAGCCCCGAGCAATCTTTAATCGCCCGGATATCATACCACATCCAGTTAAAGAATGCAAGCATTTTTTTCGATATTTTTCTGGAAATCTTTCTTAAAATGCCCAATTGCCCTTCTCGAACACCGTTACCACCTTGCCATCGTCGCAAATGGCATCGATTTTCATGGTATCGCAACCGATCATGAAGTCCACATGGATCATGGATTCATTGATACCCAGCTGCTGGCACTCCTCCAGGGTCTTGTTGTGGTAATCTTCGATGGTATCAGCAAATCCGGCACCCACCGCCAGATGACAGGCAGCATTTTCATCGAACAACGTCTCATAGAACAGCAGGCCGCTTTCCGCAATGGGGCTGGCCTGGGGCACCAGGGCACATTCACCCAGATAGGCAGCGCCCTCGTCCATGGTCAGCATTTGGTTCAGAAGCTCTGCACCCTTTTCAGCACCGGACTCCACCGCCTTGCCGTTTTCGAAGCGGATCCAGAAATTCTCGATCAACTGGCCCTGATAGCTCAAGGGCTTGGTGGCATAGACGATGCCCTCCGCCTCCCCACGCATGGGAGAGATGAAGCATTCCTCGCTGGGAATATTGGGATTGAAGGTAATGCCTTGACGGGAGATCTCGCTGCCGCCGCAGAACCGGGCCTGGGGGATCATGCCCACCGTCAGCTCTGTGCCATTATCTGCCGTGTAATGGAGCTTGCGGATGTGCAGACTATTCAAATGATCGCACCGGGCCTTCAAGTCCGCATTGTGATCCTCCCACGCCTGGATCGGATCATCATTGACCCGGGAGGTATACAGGATCGCCTCCCACAGCTTTTCCATCGCAACGCTGGCCCGCTCCCCGGGGAACACTTTCTTTGCCCAAGCCTTGCCCGGAACCGCAGCAATGCACCACTGCTGCTTGCCATCGCGCTGATCGATATAGGGCTTCAAAATGGGGTAGCTCAGCTTCCGGGCCTTGGCGGCCTTGGCCATATTCATGCCCTTCAGGCCGTCCGGATCCTCCGAGATCAAGTGTAGCCGACAGGGCAAAGTCTCACACCAGTACGCCTGTCTTGCCTTGACCCACTCCGGCACCTGGCCCATGGTCTTGACGCTTTGATAGCGGTTGTGGAGCTTGTCCAGCGGCTGGTCATTCCAGAAAACGGTAACTTCCCGTGCCTTGGCCTTGTAGCATTCCTCCACCACCAGGCGGACAAATTCCGGCTGATCCAGGCCGGCATAAACCAGCACATCCTGCCCCTTCTGTACATTCAGTCCGGAACGGACAATGAGCCGGGCATATTCACGTAATACGGTTTTTTTCATCATAAACCCTCCTTTATATTTTCCCTATGGTAGCAGATTTTTCAAAAAAGGTCAATGGCTGTTGCATTATTTCCCTTTTTCTCCTATAATATCCACAACAAACAGCAAAAGGAGATGCCCCCATGCTCACGAAAGAACAGCTTCATGAGAAGATCCACGCCGGACTTGCCTTTCTGGACGGTGCCACCGGTTCTAACTTACAGGCCGCAGGAATGCCCCGGGGTTGTTGCACCGAGGAATGGATCCTGGCCCATCCCGAGGCTTTGGTCTCCCTCCAGCGGGCCTATGCCGCCGCCGGATGTCAGATCCTCTACGCCCCAACCTTCCAGGCCCAACCCATGGCACTGGAACGGGTATGCCTGCAAAACCAGACAGAAGCTGTCAACGCCCAGCTGGTGGCACTGTCACGCTCTGCCGCCCCCGACTGTCTGATCGCTGGTGATCTAACCACCCTTGCCGCCTTCTGCGACAGTTTCGACCCGGAAAACTTTGACATTTTGGTGGAAAACTACCGCCGTCAGATCCATGGTTTGATAGACGGCGGTGCCGATCTTCTGGTGGCAGAGACTCTGATGTATCAGCAGGAGGCAGAGGCCATCCTCACCGCCGCCGAGCTGGAAGGTGCCGGTGCCGTGATGTACAGCTTCGTCATGACCCCAGACGGTTCCCTATTCTCCGGTCAAGACGCCACGCCCATTTTACAGGAGCTGGCCCAGGCCGGTGCCGCCGCTGTGGGTTTCAACTGTGTGGCAGCGGACATGATGACCCCGCACCTGGTACGCAGACTTTGCCGGGATATCCGTATTCCCATTCTGTGCAAGCCCAATGCGGGCAACCCCATCATTTCTCCAGATGGCATTGCCCAATATGACATGGCACCCAGGGATTTTGCCACGATCCTGGGCGATTGCAGGGAAAGCGGCGCCCAACTGTTGGGCGGTTGCTGCGGCACCACCCCCGCCCATTTGCAGGAAGCCATCCGTTTGATCTGCTCCCATTCCCCTCTTTAATTTGGCGTGCTATCTATCGTAGTGGGCGGCGCAGAATTTATAATTCTTAACTAAAAACAACGATTGCCAATTGATGATGAATTTGTTATAATGATGTGGCTATGGAAAAAAGAGTTCACTATTATGTCAGCCGCAAAAATGTGCTGACATGGCTGATGGCACTTTGCTTGGTCGGCTCGGCAGTGGCCCGCATCATATTCGCCTGTATGAAAGGAACAGCCGGATACTCCAATGTGTGGAGCCAAATCGTTCTGCCTGTGGCAGCCACCCTGCTGTATGTGCTCATCGTTCTGCTCGCCGGTAAAGAGCAGTTTTACAAGACCGCCATCCCCGTGTGGCTGATGTGCTTTCACTATGCCATCATCCCCCACAATTTCATTGGTGACGACCGGCTGATCCTGTTCATGTACTGCACCATTTTGCTGCTGTGCAGCGTGCTGTACACCATCATCTCTTCCGGTCGGGTCCGCAGGCCCTGGTTTTTGCTGGTGATCTTCGTCTCCGGCCTTGGTCTGAGCCTGTACGCCAACCAAACCCACGGCGTGCGCATTTACGAAGAAAGCTCCCTGCCGGACATTTTCATGTTCTCCGGCCTGATCTTCGGCACCCTGGCTCTGCGCATTTCCCCTGCCGGGGAATACCACCCCACCTGGGGCGACCGCAGTGACGGTCGGCGCATCCGCACCATGCCTGCTATTTCCCAGATCACCCCTTACTTAATGGTCCACCGGTGCGAGTCCAACATTCTCTTTGAGGACTCCTTCGAGATCACCGGCGTTGACCGCTACATCCGGCAGAAGCGTCGGGAGGGACTGACCAATTTCGGTATCATCCATGTGCTACTGGCGGCTTATTGCCGGGGCCTGTGCAAATTCCCCGCTATGAACCGCTTTGTGGCCGGTCAGAAGCTCTACACCCACGGTGAGGACATTCAGTTCTGCCTGACCGTGAAGAAAGAAATGACCGTGGACGCACCGGACACCGTCATCAAGATCCACCTGTCCCCCCGGGACACTGCCGTGGATGTGTACAACAAGCTCCAGGCCGCCGTTGAAGAAGTGAAAAACACCCCGCTGGACTCCGGCGTGGACAATACCGCCAGTGCCCTGTCCATGATTCCCGGCGTAGTGCTGAAATTTGTGGTGTGGCTCATCAAGCTGCTGGATTATTTTGGGATGCTTCCCAAGTTCCTGCTGGAGATCAGCCCCTTCCACGCCTCCGTCTATTTCACCTCCATGGGCTCTCTGGGCATCCAGCCGGTGTTCCACCATCTGTACAATCTGGGCAATATGCCCATCTTCTGCGCATTCGGCTGCAAACGCAAGGAGCTGCAGGTGCAGGAAGACGGTTCCATCGTCCAGAAAAAATACATCGACTGCAAGTTCAATGTGGACGAGCGGACGGTGGACGGCTTCTACTACGCTTCCTTCTTCAAGCATTACAAGCGCATCATGGCTCATCCGGAAATTCTGGACGAAGCTCCCACCGAAGTGCTAAAGGACATCGACTGATGAAAAACGACATTCTCTCCCGTCTCCCCGCCAGCATTTCCTGGCGGGGAAGCGTCCATCATTACCAAACCATCGACTCTACCAATTTGGAGGCCAAGCGTCTTGCCGCACAGGGTGCCCCTCACGGCACCATTGTCCTTGCTGAACACCAGAGCGGCGGACGAGGCCGCCTGGGCCGGAGCTTTCACTCTCCCGCCGGGTGCGGCATTTACATGAGCCTGCTCCTGCGGCCCCGGTGCAAGGCCGATCAGCTCATGCACCTGACCTGTGCCACCGCCGTTGCCGTGTGCGACGGCATTCAGAAAGCCGTGGATCTGCGCCCCGGGATCAAATGGACCAACGATCTGGTGCTGGGAAACCGGAAGCTGGGCGGCATTTTAACGGAGCTGGGCCTCACCGCTTCTGGGGAGGTGGACTATGCCATCATCGGCATCGGCATCAACTGCAACCACGCCCTTTCAGACTTCCCGCCGGAACTCCACAGCATGGTCACATCACTGGCCCTGTTCACCGGGATCATGGTGGATCGAGCCGCCATCGCCGCCGCCGTGATCGAAGCGCTGTACCAAATGGACGCCCATCTTCTGGAACCGGCGCATTTTTTGCCCCGGTATCGAAAAAACTGCGTTACTCTGGGCAAGGAAATTTCTCTGCTCCACGCCGACGGTCAGGTAGAACATGGCACCGCTCTGGATGTGGACGAGACCGGCGGCCTGCTGGTCCGCTTTTCCGACGGCAGCATCAAAACCGTGTCCAGTGGAGAGGTCAGCGTCCGAGGAATGTACGGCTATCTATAATTGACAATAAATTCACAATTGTCTCTTGCAATTTCCATGTTTTTTGGTTATACTGAAAGCGGAAATCAATTAAACGGAGGTTTTGATCATGAAAGTTTGGAACGCCATTATGAAGATCACCCTGGCTCTGGCCGCCGTCGCCGGCATCGTGTATGTGGTCGCCACCTACGGTGACAAGATCGTCGCCTGGGCCAAGAAGCTACTGGGCCGCTTCGGCTGCGATTGCGACTGCTGCTGCCCCTGTGACGATGATTGTGAGAACTGCAACTGCACCGACGACTGCGAGGATTGCCAGTGCAACTGCGGCTGCGAAGCCTGCGACAGCTGCGATTTTGCCGACGCAGAAGATGAGCCCGTTCCCGCACAGGAGCCTGCCGAAGAACCCGCTCCCGTGGACGAGAGCGCCGTTGTGGCAGAAGCCGCCGATTTTGAAGGCTGATCGACCCAAACATAAAAGCTGGCTGCTCATTAGAGTAGCCAGCTTCACAGTTTGTCAAAGAACCCCTGTTTTCAGAAGCAGAAAACAGGGGATTCGGCATATATAGAAGAAAACAG
>CAZGTR010000093.1:0-5298 GCA_964528715.1 uncultured Oscillospiraceae bacterium
GCGCAGCTCACCAGCGTGACCTGACCACTGCTATCAAGCGTGCTCGTCAGATCGCTCTGCTGCCCTACGTTGCTGAATAATTCACACAACGAATGCCCCAAGGCTGAGCCTTGGGGCGTTTTTTGCGCCGTGCCCTGTTTTGGTGCGTTGGAAACCATTACAAACGGGACGAAAGACCCGTCCTCTACGAGGGAGTCCGGCCCTTTCGTAGGGCGGGGGCGCAGCCATCCGCTGCCTAGGTCGGACGACCGCTCTGCCACCACCATGTACTGCACCGATTTGACACCGTAGGGGGCGGCGCCCTCGACGCTCCTCAACATCCGATAATCGCTCATTTACCACGATGCACCGCACCAATTTGGCACCGCCCTACGGTGTGGCATCTGCGATGGATAAAAAACATCCCCGGAAGCGATGCTTCCGGGGATGAAATGGTCTTATGAGCTCTGACGGTAGGATCAGACCATCAGGGGCTTGATCTTCTGCTTATAGATCCGGGCGTAGAGAAGCAAAGACACGGTCAGACTGATGACTTCCGCAATGGGGAAGGCCCACCAGACATTGACCACCTCGCCGGTGAGGCTCAGCAGGTATGCCACAGGCAGTAGCACCAGCAACTGGCGGCACACGGAGGTAATGGTGGAATAGACACCGTTGCCCAAGGCCTGGAAACTGGCGCTGACGGCAATGCCGATGGCAGCCAGAGGGAAGTGCCAGCTGATGATCCGCAGGGCTTTTACGCCGATGCGCAGGAATTCATCGCTGGGGTTGAACATTCCCAGAAGCGTATTGGGAGCCACCTGGAAAATCAAAAGACCGACCAGCATGACGATCAAGGCGGTGATGTTGGCAAGCTTCAATGTACCGGTGATCCGGCGGGGGTTCCGGGCACCGTAGTTATAGGCCATGATGGAAATGGTAGCGTTGTTGATACCGAACAGGGGCATGAAGAAGAAGCTCTGGAGCTTGTAGTAGATACCGAACACACCGGTGGCGGTCTCACTGAAGCCCTGGAGGATCTGGTTCATGGCAAAGTTCATCAGCGAACCCACGCCCACCATCACAACGGAAGGAATGCCAACTGTGAGGATCGGCTTCAGGGACTGGCCCATGGGCTTGAGATATTTCAGGCCAAACTGCACTTCGGGGTTGCACTTGAGGTTGAACACAATGGTTAGTAGCGCTGCCAGCCACTGGCCCAGCACCGTTGCCACGGCGGCACCGGCCAGCCCCATGGCGGGGATGCCCAGAGGCTCAAAGCCGAAGATGAACAGCGGGTCCAGAATGATGTTGACCACGGCACCGCTGCCTTGGGTGATGAGGGTGTAGAAAGTGCGGCCGGAGGACTGAAGCAGACGCTCGCCCAGCACTTCCACGAAAATACCAAGGCTCAATGCGCAGCAGATGGTCAGATAATCTGTGCCGCCGTCCACGGTCTCCTGGACGGTGGACTGCATTTCAAAGAAGGGGCGGGAGCAGAAAATGCCGAACAGCAGGAAAAGCACCGTGGTAATGCCCACCAGAATAATGCCGTTGCCGGCAGCGTAGTTGGCGTGCTCTTGGTCGTGCTCGCCCAGGGATTTGGACAGGATGGAGTTGACACCCACGCCAATGCCGGTGGCAAAGCCGATGAGGATGTTCTGCACCGGGTAGGCCAGGGACAGGGCGGTAACGGCGCTCTCGGAGATCTTTGAGACATACAGGCTGTCCACCACATTATATAGCGCCTGGACGACCATTGCCATCACCATGGGCAAGGCCATGTTCAGCAGCAGCTTGCCCAGGGGCATGGTGCCCATCTTATTCTCTCTCGGGGAAGGGGTCGTTGTTTCCATAGGGATTCCTTTCATAGTTGTTTTTTTGATTTTACAGTAACCTTACTATTATACGATATCTATTGCATTGTTGCAATAGGGAAGGGCAAAAAAGTCCCAGGCTCTTATTGAGCCTGGGAGCTGGATCTCCAGTAAGAACTGTTGATGTCTTGAGAAGTGGCCAGGTTGGGAAGCATGGTCCGCAGTGCAGGGCTGGAAAGAATGATCCGCCGTGCGCACAGATAATGGTTTTGGAAATAGCTGTTGCTCAGCTCCACCACGGTGACACCGTGATCGCCAGCGTGGATCAGCTGGCCGTTGCCCAGATAAATACCCACGTGGGTAGCCAGCGTACCGGCGTTGGTGGTGTTCTTGAAGAAGATCAAGTCGCCACATTGCAGATTGTCCTGGCTGACGATGACACCGTCGGACATCTGAGGGGTGGCAGTATTGGAAATGGTGTAACCGGCGGCGCTGTATACCCAGCGGGTCAAGCCGGAGCAGTCGATTCCCCAGCGGGAATAACCACCGGACACATAGCGGACACCCTGCATGGACAGAGCCTCTTTGCGAATGGTCTCCCGGCGGGTGAGCACCTCTTCCTGGGTAACGGCGGGGAGATACTTGGCCTCGCTGGACTCGGTATCGGAGGTGACATAATACTTTCCGTCTGCTTCCTGGGTGACTTGGGATTTGGATATGTAACCCTTCATGTCGAAGCAGTCGATCTTATAGAAGCTACCGGTAGTGCCCAGGACGGTCACTTCTGTGCCATCCTCCAGGCAGCCGATGACGGTGCTGGAATAGTATGCGCTGTAATGGACGGTGCTGACCAGACGGTCGGCGACCAGCTGCGCATCTTCGTTGTCTACCGTAATGGCAGGAGCGGTCACATTGGGGACAGTTGCGGAAGTAAAGCCCAGAGCGGAGGCGGTGCAGGTGAAAAGTCCGGCACAAACGCCACATACCAAAAGACCAGCCAGGAAACGGTTCAAGCCCTTAAAATGGTGCATGATTGGAAGTCCTTTCCAGAATTGTAACGAATGTAATTAAAAAGTTACAATCTGGTTACGAATTATAGCACCATGGTGACAATTTGTCAAGAGCTAAGGCAGAGAAAAAATCGCAAAAATACCGAAAAAACAAGGAAATTTTCAAAAAAGGTGACATAATTTTGCTGTTTTTATTAAAAAGTAAACATAACGCCGCTGCGGTGATCCGCAGCGGCGTTATAAATCAGCTTGTTACAGGTACTTTTTCATGCTCTCGGAAGCACAGGCGGGATCATCAGAAATGGTGATGGTGATGTTCATATTGTTGTTGGCGGCAAAATCAGCGCACCAGGCAACAAAAGCCTCGCCGTTGGCACGGTCTGTGCCGATGGTCTTATAAAGGTTGTCGATGTACACATTGGTAATATCAAAATTGCCGGCGTGCAGACCGCTCAAGAAACCCTTGAGCATATCGCTGTTGCTGATGGCATACTCCTGGGAGTCCACCAGGCGGACACGGTAGTTCACATCATAGGTCAGCTTCTTACCGAACTCGATGCATACCACGTCGCCGTTGGCTTGTTCCAGAGTGCTGTTGATGGAGTCAATCAGCTTCTTGGTCTTACCGGAGCCCTTCAGGCCCATAATCACATTAATCATCGGAATCGTCCTCCTTTGCTCGCCATTACTGGCTGTATGGTAATTCTAACAGCTTGGAGCGGAATTTGCAATAGCTAATTTATGAATTTTGCAATAAAATTTTATTTTTCGTAACCTGGCTTGCCCAGCAGCTGGAACATATTGCGCTTGTAGAATTCCACGCCGGGCTGGTTGAAGGGGTTGACACCCAGCATATAGGCGGAAACGCCGCAGGAAAGCTCCATGAAGTAGAACAGCTCACCCAGCTTTTCGTCGTTCAGCTGGCCCATGTCCATGGTGATGACCGGAACGCCGCCATCGACGTGGGCTGCCAGGGTGCCTTGATAGGCCTGCTCGTCCACGAAGTCCAGCTGCTTGCCTGCCAGATAGTTCAAACCGTCCAGGTTCTTCACATCGGAACCGATCACGCTCACCTGCTCGGGAGCGCTAAAGCGGACCATGGTCTCAAAGATGTTCCGCTCACCCTGCTGGATCATCTGGCCCAGAGAGTGCAGGTCAGCGGTGAATTCCACGCTGACCGGGAAGATACCCTTGCCGTCCTTGCCTTCGGATTCACCGAACAGCTGCTGCCACCAGCCGCCCATCATCCGGAAGCCGGGTTCCCAGGAAGCCAGGATCTCGGTGGATTTGCCGTTGCGATACAGCAGATTACGGACACCGGCATACAGCCACACGGGGTTCTCAAAGGAACGGACATAGTTATATTTCTCCATGGCATCGGCAGCACCGTTCATAACAGCGCGGATGTCGATACCAGCCACAGCCATGGGCAGCAGGCCCACGGGGGTCAGCACGGAAAAACGACCGCCGGCAGCGGGGGGGATCACGAAGCTCTCCCAGCCTTCTTCGTCAGCCATCTGGCGCAGAGCGCCCTTGCAGGGGTCGGTGATGGCGTAGATGCGCTTCTTGGCACCGTCGGTGCCGTACTTGCGCTCCAGCATCCACTTCAGCGCCCGGAAAGCAATGGCGGGCTCGGTGGTGGTGCCAGACTTGGAGATCACAGCCACGGAGAAATCCTTGCCCTCCAGCAGGCGCTGCAGCTCGTTCCATGCCCGGGTGGACAGGGTGTTGCCGGCAAAATAGATCTGGGGATCACCCTTGCCCTTGCTGATGTTGCGGTTGCTGCCCTGGAGCAGCTCGATGGCGGCACGGGGACCCAGATAGCTGCCGCCGATGCCGATGACGACGAACACATCGCTCTCGGTGCGGATGCGGTCAGCGGCCAGCTGGACGCGCTTCATTTCTGCGGTCTCTTCCTTGGTGGGCAGGTTCACCCAGCCCAGGAAATCGTTGCCTTCGCCGGTGCCCTCGGTGAGGGTGCGGTGGGCGGCGGCCACTTCGTGTTCCACAGCCAGAAGATCCGGCAGGGACAGCTGACCCCAGACATTGGAAATATCAACTTTGATCATTTGGATCAGTCCTTTCATTTTGCATACTTTGCTTCATATATGTTACCGCAAAACGCACCCAAACGCAAGTGTAAATCAAAAAGTTTTGAAATTTTCTGTTTGCGTAATAAGTGTTGACAAAATGGGGGACGATTTAGTATAATGTTCCATACAATCCACAAAAGCTGTGAAAAGGAGAGTACGCCTGCGGAAGCGTTCAGAGAGCCCTTGGTCGGTGAAAAAGGGTACGCATGATGGGGCGGAACATGGCCTTGGAGCTGGAATGGCGATAGGTAGTCATTCCCGGGTGCGCCCGTCAAAGCGTTTTGAGGCAGAGCTTCTCTGCGAAACAAGGTGGTACCGCGTCGATTTCGTCGCCCTTGAAGTTTTTCAAGGGCGGTTTGTCATTTTTAGGAGGAAGAATTATGTGTGAAAAGTGCAAGG
>CAZGTR010000094.1:0-5290 GCA_964528715.1 uncultured Oscillospiraceae bacterium
ACTTCTCCATTTTCTGCAAACAGCGGCTTCTCTGGGTCAACAGCTACCTCAATATGATCCAAGAAATGGATGTTTGCATTCAATAAGCAATCGTTATCAGTGCCAATGTCAACTTGCTCCCAAGTATCCTTCGTTCCGATATAATATACATCGTTCAAGCTGCTACATCCACTGAACGCAGAATCACCAATGCTGGTCACGCTGTCTGGGATGGTGATACTGGTCACGTTGTTGCACTTATCAAATGCATGATCACCAATACCGGTCACAGACAGATCCTTGTAAGTCCCCCGGGATGACAATTTCGCCAGTAGCGGATGTATCGCAGTCAGAGACATAATAGCTCTGTCCATCCTCATTCAGCGCAAAAGATAAGTACGGAGACACCGGGACATCTTCCTTCGGTTCTGTCGAGATATTGTAGTTGAAATTGAAGCTTGCATTTTTCAAATTGTCATTGCCATAGGAAATGCTGATAGAATTCCAGGCATCCTCTGTTACGGTAAAGTTTACTGTTTCCAGCGCACGGCAATCACTGAATGCAGAGGAGCCAATGGAGGTCAGGCCATCGTAAATCGTAATGGTTTTCAGATTTCGGCAACCAGAGAACGCATTAGAACCAATGCTGGTCACATTTTCCGGAATGACAATTTCTGTTAAAAGACTGCACTGGTAGAAGACTTGTTGTCCGATAGCCGTGATACCGGTTCCTAAGGTGATATTTTCCAACTTGTCGCAACCCATAAAGGCATCCTTTGCGATCTCCGTCACCGTATCCGCAACCGTATAGCTGGTGAGGCTGGCAGGTGCCTGTAACAGCACTGTCTAGCTTTTATTGAACAGGATACCAAAACTATCGCTGCAATAATTGGCGTTTCCTTCATCCACCCTGATACCTGTCAAATTGTAGCAACGGGAGAATACACCGGTACCGATCGTGGTCACACTGCTGGGATGGTAACACTGGTCAAGCTGCGGCAATTAAAGAATGCATATTCACCAATGGTGATCACATTACTGCCCATTGTCAGACTTGCCATGTTCTGACATTCATAGAACGCATTGTTTCCAATGCTGGTCACACTGTCTGGGATAGTAATGCTTGTCAGGTTCTTACAGTTATAAAACATACTTTCTTTAATATCGGTCAAATTGTTAGAGAGCGTGACGCTGGACAAGCTGCTACAATCCTTGAACGCACCAAATCCAATGTTGGTCACACTGTCAGGGATGGTGATACTGGTCAGGCTTGTGCAGTTATAGAACGCATACTGGCCAATGCTGGTCACGCCTTCCGGGATGGTGATGCTGGTCAGCTTGCTGCAACTCTTAAACGCATTCTTACTAATAGCGGTCACAGGCAGGTCGTTGTAAGTGGCAGGGATAACCAATTCGTCGCTGGCAGAGCTATCACACTTGGAAAGCGTATAGCTATCTCCGTCTTCATTGAGGCTAAAGGTCAAATCATCCACGCTGGCGGCGTGGGCCTCGGTGTGAAAGGCACCGAACAGGCACAGGCAGGCCACCAGGACCACTGCCAATGAGGTTAACCACGATCGTTTCATTTTCATTTCTTGCTCCCTTTCTCTGCGGCGTTGCCGCAAACCAATTATTTGCAGGCAAAGTGTCCCCACCCCGCAGTCATTTGTATTTTAACGTTTTACTTCCACACTGTCAATGAAGGTTTGGAAACATTTTCCTTTTTTCAACTTTCTGGGTTGCAAAAACGGTACTGCAATGCACAAAAGCCCGGGGTGCGCCTTTCTTGCACACCCCCGGGCTCATTTTCTTGCTCCATACGCGCTACTTCATTAACTGGCGAAGGTTTTCCAGGGCCTTTTTCTCGATGCGGGAGATCTGCACCTGGCTGACGGAAAGCACCCGGGCCACTCGCTCCTGGGTCAAGCCATGGAAGTAGCGCAAATGAATGACCGTCCGCTCCCGATCTGGGAGCTTCTCGATGGATTGGCGTAAGGTTATTTTTTCCACCAGACGTTCTTCCGTTTGGGTGTCCGTGAGCACATCCTCCAATGTGAAGCCGTCCTCCCCGCTCTCCCGCTGGATGGACTCCGTTGCTGCGGTGGCATTTTCCGCCAGGGCAATGTCCTCCGGAGAAAGGCCTGTCTGCCGGGAGATCTCCGTCACAGTCGGCTCCCGACCCAGGGCATGGGTCAGACTGTTCCGGGCAATTTTAATAACTGTGGCCTGTTCTTTGATAGTTCGGGAGACCTTCACGGCCCCGTCATCCCGGAGAAAACGACGGATCTCCCCGGAAATTTTTGGAACTGCGTAGGTAGAAAATTGGGTGCCGTATTCCAGATCAAACCCCTCCACCGCTTTGAGAAAGCCCAGACACCCCAGCTGATACAGGTCATCCGCTTCCGCTCCCCTGCCCAGATACCGCCGGGCCACGGACCAGATGAGCCCGGCATTTTCTGTCACCAGCTGCTCCATGGCAATCTTGTCCCCCTTCTGGGCAAGGCGGATCAATTCCGTTACCGGGCTCATTGGCGGCGGGACAGCTTGCGGCGCATATGTACCGTAGTGCCCTTGCCCGGGCTGGAATGGACCTCAAAACTGGTCATGAAGCTCTCCATGATGGTAAAGCCCATGCCACTGCGGTCGCTTCCGCCGGTGGTGAACATGGGCCGCTTGGCCTGCTCAATGTCCGGTATTCCGATGCCCTTGTCCTTGACCACGATATCCAGCACATTGTCTTTTAATATCCGGCAGCGCAGGGTGATCATGCCGTATTTCGCCGGATAGGCATGGACGATGGCGTTGGTCACCGCTTCCGACACGGCGGTGCGGATATCCCCCAATTCCTCCAGTGTTGGGTCCATCTGGGCCGCAAAGCAGGCCACCGCCGACCGGGCGAAGGCTTCATTGCTGGAACGGCTGGGAAATTCCAGGATCATATAGTTTTCAAATTTCATGATACCGCCTCCTTGATCTCCACGAGTTTGTCAATGCCGGATGCTTGAAACACCCGCATGGGCTGGGCTGCGATGCCGGAAAGCACCAATCTGCCCTCGATCTGGGACATACTGCGCAGGGCGTTGATGACCACCGCAATGCCGGAAGAGTCCACAAAGGTCACATCGGAGAAATCCAGCACGCACACCTCCGGGGTGTAGGCTTCGATTTTTGCGGCGATGGCTTGAATGTAACTTCTGGCGCAGTGGTGGTCGATCTCCCCGGTGAGGGCCACGGTCAACCGGCCGTTTTCCAGAAAACTGGTAAAGTTCATGATTACTTCCTCCTTTTTGGTTTTCTGGAGATAAGTATAAACCATGGGAAATACATTTTCCGTCGGAATGGGTCGTGAAAAAAGAAAACCGCCGGTTCAACCGACGGTAGAAAAATTCTCAAATTTCAGGTTATTGAAAAAACAGCTTCCCATGGTATACTGATGGTAAGCTGCAGCAAAAAAGAAAAGGAGAAACGATTATGAACATTCACTTAGGCGAAAAGATCCGCTCTCTGCGAAAAGCAAAGAATATTTCTCAAGAAGTGCTGGCCCAGTACCTTGGTGTCAGCTTTCAGGCGGTAAGCAAGTGGGAAAATGGCGATACCATGCCGGATGTTGCCATGATCCCGGCGCTGGCATCCTTTTTTGGTGTCTCCACGGATGAGCTTTTTGACTTCAATCTCATGGAAATGGAAGAAAAAGTCATGGAGATCTGCCGGGAAGCGGCGCACCATCGGTTCAGTGATCCGGCAAAATCAGAGCAGGTGCTTCGCTCTGGTTTGAAAAAATATCCCGGAAATGATATCATTCTCAATAACCTGCTGTATACCATGCGCAGTCCGGAACGCAGTGACGAGGTGATCACCATCTGCAAGTCCATTCTGGAAGTGACCAAGCTGGACGATGTAAAATACGATGTCCTGCGTATTCAGGCGGAGACCTACCATGACATGGGCCAGCAGGAGCTGGTGAAGCCTACCTTGGAGCAGATTCCGGAAATCTATTTCAGCAAATTGGAGCTGGCTGCCAAGCTGCTGACAGGGGACGATGCAATGAAAGCCGCCAAGACCCACGCTACCCTCTGCCGGGATGATCTGCTGGATATGCTCTCCCGTATTTCCCAGCTGTACCGCCAGCAAGATGATACGGAACAAGCAGATATCTACGCAGAGCTGACAAAGCGGGTTTACGCACTCTTTGAAAGCAGAAGCGACTTCTTGGCCTATCAGGGCCAGGAACCCGAATGGCTGGAAAAGGAAATCTGGCCCCGGCTAAAGGGCTAAAAGATATCAAAAGGCTGTACGCTTTTGCGTACAGCCTTTCTCACTTATCAAGCCATTTTCTGCATGGAAGCATAAGAAGCTTCCAGCTGGGCGATCAAGTCCTTGTTCTTTTGAGCCTTTTCCCGCTCAGCGGCGACCACCGCCTCGGGTGCCCGGGAGATGAAGCCCTCATTGGAGAGCTTACCTTCCAGAGAAGCCTGGAATTTCCGTGCCTTTTCAAGCTCCTTGCCGATACGTTCCAGCTCCTTGGCCACATCCACCAGCTGGCCCATGGGGATATAGAGCTTGGCATCGGAGGTGGTGCAGGTGACCATGCCATCCAGATTTTCAGGCTCCTTATCCAGCATCGTCACGGTGTCTGCATAGGCCAGACGCTGCATGAAGCCTTCGCCCTCGATGAATACCTTGGGGTCATTGGCCAGAATATACAGCGCAGCCTTCTTAGACGGCGGAACATTCATCTCGGTGCGGCGGTTGCGGATGGAGCGGATGGCTTCCATCACGGACTCCATGGCGCTTTCCTCTGCCTTGAAAGACAGCTCCTGCCGGTACTCGGGCCATTTTGCCACGATCAGGGCCTCGCCCTCGTGGGGCAGGCTCTGCCAGATCTCCTCGGTGATGAAGGGCATGAACGGATGCAGCAGCCGCAGCACTTGATCCAGCACATACACCAGAACGGAGATGGCAGTCTGCTTCCGGCCCTCATCCTCGGAGTACAGTCTTGCCTTGGTCAGCTCGATATACCAGTCGCAGTAGGTGTCCCAGATGAAGTCGTAGATCTTCTGGACGGCAACGCCCAGCTCGTACTTATCCAGGTTCTCAGTGACCTCTGCGATGAGGTCGTTCAGCTTGGACAGCACCCACTTGTCCGCAATTTCCAGCTCCTCCAAAGCGGGCAGCTGGTTCACAGCGCCGTCCTTCAGATTCATCATCACATAGCGGGAAGCGTTCCACAACTTATTGGCAAAGTTACGCATGGCTTCGCACCGCTCCACATAGAAACGCATATCGTTTCCGGGAGAGTTGCCGGTGACCA
>CAZGTR010000095.1:0-5086 GCA_964528715.1 uncultured Oscillospiraceae bacterium
CCTTGGTCTGGCTTGCGGGGTACTGATCGGGAGCGCCGTCCACCAGGTAGCCGGCTTTCACGAAGTCAACGATCTCCTGAGCGGCAGCAACAGCGCCAGTGCTCTTGGACCAGCCGCCGTTCTTAGCCAGATCTTCGATGGCATCTTCGCCCAGGTGGCGAACCAGCTGATGATAGAAGGTGAAGTAGGAGTAAGCGGAGTCCAGAGCCAGAGGTGCAACACCGGCAGCCTTCAGCTTTGCGCAGACATCCAGGAACTCAGCCCAAGTGGTGGGAGTCTCGGTGATACCAGCCTTGGCAAATGCATCCTTGTTGTAGAAGATACCGCCGATCTGTGGCTGCTCAACGATGGAGTTCAGGTGGCCTGCCCACTCGATGACCTGGTTGTTGAAGCAGGAGTAGCTGTAGTCGGCATAGTTGCCAGCCTTCGCCATCTCGGTCAGGTCCATGGTGTATTTGGCATAGGTGGTAGCGATTCTCTGATAGTCATCCTCGTAGATGTCGAAAGATTCGCTGGATTCCAGAGCAGCGGACAGCAGGGTGTTGATGTCACGGCCCTTCCACTCGATCTCGACCTTAGCACCGGTCTCTTCCTCGAAAGCGTCGGCAGCGGCCTTGATGACCTCAGCCTGGGGCTCGCCAGCGGACCACATGGACCACATGGTCAGGGTAACGCCGGAGTACTTCTTGTTGCCGTTGTTGCTGTTGTCAGCGCAAGCGGTCAGGCCGATAGCCAGAACAACAACCAGAAGCAGTGCAATAATCTTCTTCATTTTAGTTCCTCCTAAAATTTTTGTCAGTGGGGCAACGCCCTCTGTATCGCTAAGTATACATTATATTGGAAAAACTACAAGCAAATTCTTGCGATAAACTTTAGATAAATTGCTATTTTGTGCAATTTCAGCAGATGTACAAATTGAAGAAGATAAAAATTGTGCAAAATGACATGAAAATGAAACAAACTACCTGATTATGGAAGGATGGGGATAAGAAAAAACTTGTTTTTTACGCATGGCTGCAATATAATTAAGAAAAATGACAAGATCTCTAAAAAGGAGAGCTGATATGAGTAACAGCCGCTATATGCTGGAAACGATCCACGCCAGCGCCATTCGGAGCAATGCCCGGCTGCTCAATGCGGGCAGCGCCAGATACGAAGGGGACTGGCACTCCATTCCCCATGCCCATGGGTATGCAGAGCTGTTTTATATCACCGGTGGCGATGGACAGTTTAGTATTGAGGAGGAGCTGTTTCCGGTGAAAGCAGATCAGCTGGTGATCGTCAATCCCAATGTGATCCATACCGAGGTGAGTTTGGATTCCCATCCATTGGAATATATCGTGCTGGGCGTAGAGGGACTGGAACTTGCCAGCGAGGAAAACGGAGACAGCCGGTTTCGGGTACTGGATTTCCGGGGCGACAGCGATATCCCCACCTGTCTGCGGCATATCCTCCGGGAGTCCCGGGAAATGCAGGAGGGGTATAAAACCGTATGCCAGGCATATATGGAGATATTGATCGTGCGACTCATGAGAAGCACCAGATTTGCGGTTGCTTCGGTTTCTGTGGAAAAGCGAGCCAGCCGCCAGTGCGCCACCATACGGCGCTACATTGACACACATTATAAGGAGCAGCTGAATTTGGATACCTTGGCGCAGCAGGCCCATGTGAACAAGTATTACATGGCCCATGCCTTCAAGCGGGAGTATGGGGTATCGCCCATTCAGTATCTGATCGGGCGGCGCATTGAAGAAAGCAAATATCTGCTCCGGGAGACGGATCTGTCCCTGTCCCAGATCTGCCGGATGTTGGGTTTTTCCTCCGGGAGCTATTTTTCTCAGAGCTTCTGTAAGGCCACCGGCATGGCCCCAATGGAGTATCGTAAGCAGCAAAAGGAACGGTCCGGGGAATAAACCCATAGACACGGCATAAATCGGCACGATATGAGACCTGTTCTGAATATCAAAAGGGCGGCAGCAGTAGCTGTCGCCCTTGGGTTTATGTATTTACGGTATCGGACTCGGGTTTGGTAGAGATTTGACGAAGGATGTTCACTGTTTCGGCCCGGTGGCTGTCCACGGCGGTGACGGTGATCTCCAGATCGCCATAGGTGAATTTGTCCCCAGTCTCCGGGATCTTTCCCAGTTGCTCTGCCACCCAGCCACCCAGAGAGACCATCTCAGAGTCAGCCTTGATGTCGAAATGCTCGCAGAATTCGTCCAGATCCGTGGAGCAGTCCACCTCATAGGTGTTGTCGCTGACCTGGCTGAATTCCTGGACCACATCGTCATGCTCGTCGTAGATGTCGCCCACCAGTTCCTCCAGAATGTCCTCCATGGTGACGATACCGTAGGTGCCGCCGTATTCGTCCAGCACCACGGCGATGTGGGATTTGTTCTTTTGAAGCTGTCGAAGCAGAGGGCTGATCTTCTCGTTTTTCAGCACGAAAATAGTGGGGCTGACGATGTCCTTGACATCCTTTTCGGTGATGCCGTTGCCGGTGTAGAAATCCTTTAGATGGATGACGCCCACGATATTGTCGATGCTCTCTTCATAAACCAGGATCCGGGAGAACTTGGTCTCGGAAAAGACCTGGGCGATCTGTTCTTTCGTGGCATCGATGGGCACAGCCTCCAGATCCACCCGGTGGGTCAGAATGTCCTCTGCCTCCTGCTCGGCAAACTCAATGGCGTTGCGCAGCAGGTCACCTTCGTTTTGGTCGATGCTGCCATCCTGCTGGACCTCATCCACCAGCATGAGCAGTTCTTCCTGGCTCATCTTGGTGTTGGACTCCAGCTTCAGCACCTTGGCTACCAGCTTTTTCCAGCAGGAGAAAATGGCGGTCAGCGGGGTGAGCACCACGATCAGGGCGTTGATAAAGGGCGCAGAGAACATGGCAAATTTCTCCGGCATATCCTTGGCAACGCTCTTTGGGGTGATCTCACCGAAGATCAGCACCACCAGGGTGATGACCACAGTGGAGACGGTGGCGCCCTTGTCTGCATTTTGCAGCAGGTCCACGAACAGGATCGTGCCCAGAGAGGAAGCGCCGATGTTGACGATGTTGTTCCCGATCAAAATGGTAGAGATCAGCTTGTCATACTGGTCAGACAGCTTGCAGACCAGGGCAGCTTTCTTGTCGCCCTTTTCCGCAAGGGTCTTCATGCGGGTCTTGTTCAGAGAAGAGAATGCGGTTTCCGTCGCTGAAAAATAGGCGGAAAATAATATCAAAATCGCAATAATAATGATCTGTGTGGTCATGGATGATGTAACTCCTTTTAGATGTTCAATAGTTGGATCAAATAGTTAGATACACAAAAAAGCATATTCGCCCTGTTTCTCAACAGCGCAGATATGCCATACAAAAAGAACATCCGATAAAGTTGTCACAATTAGCCGCGTCACTACTGTCGCCGTCCATCGAAGGATACCTCCATTACAAATTGATATATTCTTTGTAGCGGAAGACTGGCATAAAGTCAAGAGAATATTCTGCTAATTCCGGGGAACGTGGAGACTTTTAGCAAATGAAGCGGGAATTTTCGAAAAGAAGGCAGGTTTTGGGCTTTCCGGGAATATTGTAGAAATCCAGTTGAAAAACAGAAGGTAATTGGTATAATGTGACGAAAGGGGGGATGCCCCGAGTATGGTAACATAGAAAGGAATTGGAAACATGATGCGCAAACGAATACTGCCTCTGCTGTTGATCGGTTGTATGCTGCTGAGCGGTTGTGCTGGTGGAGAGACGACGCTTCCTGCAGAAAGCACCGATGGACACACGGAAGCAACAAAAGAAACAATCCAACAGACCCAGCCGACGACCACTCCGCCCAGTACAGAAGCCCCAACAACGGAAACCACAGAGCCGGAGATCCTTTATTACAATCCCTTCACCGGCGAAAAGTTGGAGGAACCCTTTACGGCAAGACCAGTTTTGATTTCTATCAATAATTCCAAAAGTGCATTGCCCCACTGCGGCCTGAATAATGCAGATATCGTGTTTGAAATGCTGGTCAATGAGATGGCGACTCGCTGTCTGGCGCTGGTGACGGATATGGATGCAGTGCAGAAGATCGGCCCTGTGCGGAGCCTACGGTATAATTTTATCGATCTTGCGCAGGCATACGATGCCATTGTGGTGTATGCTGGCGGTAGTGATTTGGTGCTGGCGGACCTGAAAGCTTCTGGTGTTGATAGCATGAGTGCCCTGGATGGCAACAACGGTGGTGCTTACTACCGTGATCAGGAGCGGTTGAACAATGGCTATGCCAAGGAGCATACCCTGTTTGTGAATATGGAAAAGTTCCAGGAGTTGGCCCTCAAACGCAATAAAACCCTGACCACTGCGTCTGAGCTGGACCGTGGCCTGCAATTCCAGGCAGATGGCACCCCTGCAGGTGGTGAAAAGGCGCAGACCATCACCATGAGTTTCTTCACCGGAAACAAGACAACGACCATGATTTATGATGCAACCACCAGCAAGTACGAGTATCATCAGTACGGGAAGACGATGGTGGATGGAAACACCGGCGAGGTCAATAGCTATACCAATGTATTCACCCTCTTCGCACGCAATACCAATGAGGGTGTGTATCACGTTGCAAATCTGATGGGCGAGGGTGACGGTTATTACGCCTGCGGCGGTAAGATTATCCCCATCAAGTGGCACCATGAAAAGGAAAATGGTCCGCTGACGTTTACGCTACTGGATGGTACCCCTTTGGAGCAGGGTGTTGGCAATAGTTATGTAGGTATCATTCCCATCGGCAGCGCTTTTTCCTATGAATGATCAAAAATCTCCCGCAGGAGCCACGGCTCCTGTTGGACTTTTTCTGTTTCCCCCTACGGTGGAGTGCGTTTGAAACGATAACGATGCGGGACGGGCGACCCGTCCCCTACAAGGGTTATGACAAATGTTGTACCGTACCATTGTAGGGCAAGGACATAACATTCCGGGGTCAAATGGCTACTTAATAGGTGATCTGACCAGCTTGCATTTGAAGCTGAAGTTTGTCAGCGATGAGCGCAATGAATTCCGAATTTGTGGGCTTTCCCTTGGTGTTGCTCACCGTGTAGCCGAAGAAGC
>CAZGTR010000096.1:0-5061 GCA_964528715.1 uncultured Oscillospiraceae bacterium
TATTCCATTTAATGTGCAAAAACGACTGATCTTCGGATCAGTCGTTTTTGTTTATTCGGGTAGAATTTCCATGATGGTGCCGCCGCCAACGACGGTATCGCCGTCGTAGAGTACCACGGCCTGCCCCGGGGTAATGGCCCGCTGGGGTTGGTCAAAGACCACACGGGCAAGGCCGTTTTCTTCGGGATAGACAGTGGCGGGCTGCTCCGTCATCCGGGAGCGGGCCTTTGCCATGACCCGCAGAGGTGCCTTCAAAGAGGCAATGCTGTGCCAATACCAGTTGCTGGCCCGGAGAGAGCGGTGCATTAGTGCCTCGTTGGGACCGACTGTGACGGTGTTTTTTGCCATGTCCTTATCGCAGACATACACAGGTGTGCCCATTGCAAGACCCAGACCCTTACGCTGGCCCAGGGTGTAGGCCACGGCGCCCCGGTGCTTGCCCACAATATTGCCGGCCTGGTCCAGAAAATCGCCGCCGGGGTAATGTTTTCCGGTGTAGCGTTCCATAAAAGCCAGGTAATCACCGTCCGGGACAAAGCAGATGTCCTGGCTGTCCTTTTTTCGGGCGTTGACGAAGCCCTGGGCTTCAGCGATCTGCCGGGTCTCCGGTTTGGTCAATGCACCCAAGGGAAAGCGGATATGGGCCAGTTGCTCTTGAGTCAGGCAATAGAGAAAATAAGTCTGATCCTTGGCGTGATCAACAGCTTTACGCAGAGCGTAGCGCCCGGTTTCGGGATCTTTGGTGATCTGGGCGTAATGACCAGTGACCACATAGCTGCATTCCAGTTCCTTTGCTCGGCGCAAAAGCCGGTCGAATTTCAAGTAGCGGTTGCATTCCACACAGGGATTGGGGGTCAAACCGTTTTCATAATCCCGGACAAAGGCGTCCATCACATGACAGCGAAAATCATCCTTGAAATTGAACACATAAAAGGGGATACCCAACCGATGGGCAACGCTCCGTGCGTCCTCTACTTGCTCCAGTGAGCAGCAGGTGCTCTCCGGTTCATCTTCCAGCGCCTCAAACAGGCGCATGGTAGCGCCGATACAGGAAAATCCATCCTGCATGGTCAAATATGCGGCAACGGAACTGTCTACACCACCGCTCATGGCGATCAGGGCTTTTTCTTGCTCCATGCAAATGCCTCCAGTCCTTCTTTTTGATAAAGTGTACCACAGCAGGACATGGAAAGCAACTGATTTTTTACTTTTGGCTCAAAATGGAAAATGTTATGTATATCTCATGCGATTCTGCGATAAAGTTTTGAATTATGACAAAATATGGAAATTTCCGAACTTTTACGGAGGTTAATTGAAAGAAATACCGCTATATATGAACAGATTATATCTTGCAAAAACAGGTCGCCTCTGGTATAATAAACAAAAATGTGAGGATATCGGAAGGAGCTGGACGAATGAAGTTACGGATCATATCTGCGGTGCTTGCATTGATGGTACTGGTTTCCTGTTTGCCATTGTCGCTGTATTCATTTGCGGCAGAGGAGACAGAACATTTAGAGCCAATGCAAGGAACAGAGGAAGTGGTGGAGAACCCGACCAAATCCTCCCAGCAGATGTTGGATGTATTGAAGCAACTGGAAGGCTTCGTGCCCAGAGCTTACTGGGACTATAAGCAGTGGTCCGTTGGCTATGGTACCAGGTGCCCGGACGAGCTGGTGGAGTATTACAAAAACAATGATATTACCAAAGAGGAAGCGGAGAAACTGATGATCCAGGAGCTGACTTCCTTTGAAAATGACGTGGCGGCGTTTGCACAAGAATATGAGCTGGAGCTGAGCCAGAACCAATTTGACGCACTGGTTTCCTTTTCTTATAACTGCGGCAGCGGTTGGATGCGTGAGACCAGCGGTAATCTTTACAACGCGGTGATATCTGGGGATACCGGAGCACGGATCGTGTACAGTATGCTGTTGTGGAGCAAGGCTGGTGGCGAATATGTCCTGCGCAACCGGCGTATCGCAGAGTTGAATATGTACCTGTACGGAGAATATGCTGCCTACGAATACCCGGAGAATTTGCGCTATGTCTTTTTGGATGGTGCCGGTGGCAGTACCAGCTATGAGATCCATGGCTTTGACACCAATGCACCAACATCGGTGATTTACAAATTTAATTCGGTTCCGACGGGCCCGGATGAGACGGGAAAAACGGTTACATACGAATTTGACGGATGGTACACCGCACGAGAGGGCGGCACCAAGGTGGAAGTGCTGGATGACAGCATTGCCAAGGGCGATGTGCTGTATGCCCACTGGAAATTGCCCAGTGGTACGCCGGTGGTGGTTCCGGAGGTGACAGAGGAACAAGCTGTGGCGCAGGTTCAGCAGTCCGGTGTGAAGATCTACAAGGGCAGCCAGACAAGTTATGCTGTTGTCCGTGAATTGCAGGCCGGTGAGACGGTGGTGATTCTGGGCTTTGCTTCTGTGGGTAGCCGCTATTGGGCGAAAATCGAAGAAGGCTGGATCCTGCTGGATGAGGGGAAGGTCAGTATGTGCGGGATTGTCACCGGGGATGAGGTGAATGTCCGTGCAGGTGCCGGAACCGGTTACGCCGTGCTGGCGCAGAAAAACAAGGGTGACCAGGTGACGATCCTAAACTGGAAAGTCAACAGCGGAAAAATTTGGGGCCAGTTCCAGTTGACATTGGGTGATGAGGCTTCCAACGGATGGATCTGTATGGATTATGTCCGGGGCGAGACCTATGAAGATAAGACGCTGGAAAGCATTTCTATTCAGGCAAAGCCTACAAAGCTGCAATATGTGCAGCGTAACGAGACGGTGGATGTGTCCGGCGGTACACTGCTTCTGACTTACAGCGATGGCACGACCCGTGTGGTGGGAATGAGCAAGGATATGGTCACCGGGTTTGATAATACCCAGCTGGGTACGAATCAGCTGACGATCACTTATCAGAAGTTGACAGCGACCCTCCAGGTGGAGATCATCAAGGCGACCGTGATATTCAAGCATGAGGATGGGACGATCCTCAGTTCTGGTCAGTACGCTTATGGGGAAACTGTGATCCCACCGGCGGATCCGGAAAAAGCACGGGATGAAGCGGGATCCTACCGCTTCGTTGGCTGGAATGCGGAAGTGGTGCCATGTACCGGTAATGCGGTATACACAGCAGTATTTGAGCTGGTGGTCATCCCAGGTGACGTCAATAATGACGGGATCTTCAATGACCAGGATGCGGTGTATCTGCTGTACCACTATTTCTTCCCCGAGGATTACCCGGCAAAGGGTCAGCTGGATATGAATGGGGATGGCATATTTAATGACCAGGATGCAGTATATCTGCTGTACCACTATTTCTTCCCCGAGGATTACCCGCTGAATTGACAGAAAGAGAACAGGTGAGAATTATGAAAAAAATCTTATCCGTAATGGTGTTGGTGCTACTGATCTCCTTGATGGTTCTGCCCACCTTGGCTGAAGGAGAGCCTGTGCTGACGGTGACTCCCTCTGTTGGGGAGATCAATCAGGGCTCCAGCGATGAGATCACCTTTACTGTGAGCCTTTCCGGCAGCGAAAAGTTTACCAGCTTAGGATTTGGCCTGGATTTTGACGCCAGCATTTTTGAATATGTTGGGTATGAGAAAAATGCCGAATTCGCACAGCTGGGATTTGCGACGATGAGTTTTGATGCCAGTGCAGATAAACTCAAATTTGCTTGTGTTAGCGCAAATGAAGTTCGCTATTCTGGTGATGTCATGAGCTTCACGCTAAAGCTCAAGAAAGAGGCTAAGGCAGAAAAGTATACCGTTTCCATCAAGGAGGCTAAGCTGACCATTGGCGGCGAAAAGAAAGACGCAACAGTGACATCTGCTGGCCTTACGGTCAAGTGCGTCCATAGCTATACCTGGACGCCTGTGGAGGGCACGGATACCCACACCGAAGTCTGCAGCAAGTGCGGCATGACCAAGACTGTGGCCCACGATTGGAGTGGCGACGGACAGGTCACAAAAAAGCCCACCTGCACGGAAGCGGGCGAGGCAAAGTACACCTGTACTTACTGCGGTGCGGAAAAAACGACGGCCCTTCCGGCTACCGGCCATCAAGACATGGGTGCTTGGAAAAGCGATGGAACCAACCATTGGCATGAATGTAGCGCTTGCGGCTACAAAGAGGGTACAGCGGCCCACAAACCGGGCGCAGAAGCGACGGATACCACAGCGCAAACCTGCACGGATTGTGGTTATGTGCTGAAAGAGGCGCTGGGCCATGATTACAGCACGGTTTGGCGTCATGACGGTGTCAACCATTGGCACCAGTGCAACCATTCCGGCTGTGACAGCCTGGGAAGTTACGGACAGCACGTTTATGATAACGATTGCGATATTACCTGTAATACCTGCGGTTATGTCCGCAGAGCGCCTCACAAGTATGGTGAGGAGTGGCTGGCGGATGAACGAGGCCATTTTCACATCTGCCTGCTGTGCGGCATGGAATCCGAGATCGTCGAGCACGAACCGGGGGAGGCAGCGACAGAGGATACCGCCCAGACCTGTACCGTTTGTGGATTTATTCTGCAATTGCCTTTGAACCATGTGCATGAATTTGACGATGAGTGGAAGTCTGATGAGACGGATCACTGGCACACTTGCACGAATGTGAACTGCAATGAGAATAGCGAAAAGCAGGCCCATACCTGGTCTGAGACGGTGACGGGGCCGGACGGAAAGCAGATCAAGACCTGTACTGTCTGTGGCTACGAGACGGAAGCAGGGACAGAGACCGAGCCTGACAATGATAACCAGACGCAGCCCACGGATCCGGGAGAAAGCGAGCCTGCACCCACTGTGCCAAGCAATTCTGCGGGCGGGGATGGCGACTTCCCCTGGTGGGTGATCGCAGTGGCAGCAGTTGTCCTGCTGTGTGTTGGCGTTGTTCTGCTGGTGGTAGAGATCATCCGCAGTAGAAAAGTCAATATGCACGGAAAATTCAGTAAGTAAGCCAAAGGAGGAGCGATGAAAATCGCTCCTCCTTTCAGTTTGTCAAAGAACCCCTGTTTTCAGAAGCAGAAAACAGGGGATTCGGC
>CAZGTR010000097.1:0-4976 GCA_964528715.1 uncultured Oscillospiraceae bacterium
CAAGGTTTGAATTTCATTCTATAAAGTGTTCAATTTGTTCTTGAAATTTACGCTTTATTTTAATTTGCTTCTATTTTTCTGTCAATACCCCAACACGAAATTCCCTGGGCTACATATTTTATGGCGGCAACAGGGCAACCATCCAACCCGGGTGACGTATAGCTGTACCCCCGCCCCACAATGGCGCGGTGCTAAAAATTGGTGCACACCGTAGGAGGCAGTGTCCTCATCAGCAAGCAAAAATCCCCGCCGCAAAATGCGGCGGGGATCCCGTTAATCATTGAGTGCTTTCAGCTGGCAGTAAACCTCCGGCTCTGTCCGGTCAACGGTCAGGGGCATGATGGAGATCACCTTGTCGATAAGTACGGCGTCTGCGTCCAGGTCGGAATTGCCCGTGGGCTGGAACACATCCTTGCCGCAGGGCTCGTACAGATCGTTTCCGATTGGCTTGAAATCATCGGAATAGTAAATGCCGCCCTGACGGGTAATGCGGATCACATCGCTGCCGCCGTCGGGAATGTTGACATTATACATCAAATTCTTCTTCAGCAGCTCGTACTTCTGGATGTACTGCCAGATCTGTTCCAAACGGGTCATGGACTCCATATAATATTCCGGTGTGGTGGAGACCGCCATGGCAGGAATGTCCATGTTGCCCGCCTCGAACACAGCAGACACCGTGCCGGAATACATCACATCCCGGCCGATGTTCAGTCCCTTGTTCACGCCGGAGATCACCAGGTCGATCTGCTTACCCAGGCCCAGGACCATAAAACGCACGCAGTCTGCCGGAGAGGAGTCCACAGCGTAGGCTTCCACGCCCTCAAAAAGGTCAACCTTTTTCACTTCAAAGGGCTTATGGATCTCGATGCTGTGGCTCTTGCCGCTCTGTTCGAACTTGGGAGCCGCCACGATCACCTCACCCTTGGTCTTTGCCCACTGCACCAACGGCAGCAGGCCCGGTGCGTTGATACTATCGTCATTGGTAATTAAAATTCTCATAGCCAACCCTCATGTGTTTCTTTGTATTCTTTGATCCGCTCATCTGCCTCTGCGATGAGCTGCTGCATCTCCTCATGAGAGAACACCGTTGCGCCACTGGCGCAGGCGTGACCGCCGCCGTGGTGGTTCTCCGCAATGGTATTGATGGTAGCGAACCGGGAGCGCAGGCGCACCCGGATCTCCCCAGGGTTCTTGGTGCTGTCGATGAATGCGATCCAGCACAGGCAGCCCTTGATAGAGTCCATAAAGGACACAGCGCTGCTGGCGTCCTCCTGGCTCAAATGGAACTGCTCCTGCATAGCCTTGTCGATGTAGGCATAGGCAACGCCGTTTTCAGTGATGCACATTTTATCGTATACGTATGCCTTGAACTTCAACATATCGAATTCCTGCAGATACAGGTTGGCAAACAGCACCTCAGTGTCAATGCCCTGATCCAGCAGAATGCCCGCCAGGCGCAGGGTATCTCCGGAGACGGAGCTAAAGCGGAACCGGCCGGAGTCCGTGACCATGCCGGTATACAGATAGGTCGCCGCTTCCTTGTCGATCTTCAGCTCCTCCCGGAAGGCGTCGTAAAACGCCACCACCATTTCACAAGCCGAGCTACGGAAGTCTTCCACCCAGCAAAGCTGGCCGTAGGGCTCCCGGTTGATGTGGTGGTCGATCTTCACCAGTTCCTTGCACAGGGCGATCTTCTTGTTGGAGACCCGGTCCAGATTACCGCAGTCCAGGATAATGCCCAGGGCACCGGCGTACTTTTCATCCTCAATGGGGGTATCCTCCCCACCCAGGAACTGCAAATACTCGGAGCTGTCCTCATCGAGCACCAAGATCTCCTTTTCCGGGAAGCTTAAGCGCAGAATGGCAGCCAGACCCTTGGTAGAGCCCACGGCATCGCCGTCGGGACGGAAGTGGCGTGTGATGATGATGCGGTCGTATTCCTTGATTTTTTGCAGAATATTCTGCATGATTTCTCTGTTCATAATTACTCCTTTGTCAGTGCGTCCAAATCACGCAGCATATCCATGGCGGTCTGCTTATCGGCAACGCAGGCACCGCTGGCCTTGGCATGACCGCCGCCGCCGTACTTGACAGCGATGGGGTTGATATTGTACTTGCTGGAACGCAGTTCGCACAGAACGCCGTTTTCAGCCTCTGTGAAGTTCACCCAGATGTCCACGCCCCGGATATCCGCCATGGTGCCCACCATGCCCCGGGAAACGGTAAAGGTATCCGCATCCAGCTCCTGCATTTCTTCCTTTGTGGTGTAGATGTAGGCCACATTACAGTCTGTGAACTTGATCTTCAGCACAAACTGGGATTTCATCCGGATCTTGGAAAAATCATCGGCGTAGAGATTGCGGTAAATCTCATTGGTATCGATGGGCTGCTCCATCAGGAACGCCGCCAACCGGAAGGTCTGAGCGGTGGTAGCATCGTAGCGGAACCGACCAGAGTCCGTGACCATACCGGTGTACAAAGATGTTGCGCTCAGGGGCGACAGCTTCAAGCCGCTCTCCATGGCAAAGGCCGCCACCAGGCCGCAACAGCTTTCATAGCTGGTGTCGGTGACTTCCGTCTGGCAGATAGTCTCCACGAATATGTGGTGGTCCATCCGGGCCGTGGCCTTTGCGGTGGTGTAACGATCGTCGCAGATCAGGTGCTTGGCAGAGGTGTCCAGGACGATGGCCAGGGCATCGGCGTACAGCTCGTCCGCCACTTCGTCCATCACGCTGTCCTCCATGAAGGCATAGCGGCCTGCGCCGTCACCTACCATGTAGACCTCCTTACCGGGGAAATTGTCCAAAATAATGTGCTTCAGGCCGATCTGGCTGCCCAGGGCATCGCCGTCGGGGTTCTTGTGCCGGTGGATGATGATCCGGTCATATTTTTTGATCTCATTTAAAATTGCTTCAAACATAACGTATCCTCACTATATGGTATTCGGACTTGCGCCCATGGTCTTTCGGGTTTATAATGACTCTAACAGATGCCCTGCATTCTGCCAGGACTGTTAGTAGTTTATTATACCATATTATACACACCAATGCAAATCTTTTTTGTGCATTTTAGGAGGAATTACCGTGAAATACAGAATTTTAGGCAAAACCGGTCTAGCCGTCTGCCCCATGGGCTTTGGCGGTATCCCCATTCAGCGCATTGACGAAGCCGGCACCACAGCCCTGCTGCACCACTTGATGGGGCTGGGGGTCAATTACATCGACACCGCCCGGGGGTACACCGTCAGCGAATGCTACATTGGGCAAGCCCTGGCAGGGATCCGGGACCGATTCATCCTGGCTACCAAAAGCATGGCCCGCACCCGGGAAGCCATGGCAGCGGACATTCAGACCAGCCTTCAAAATCTGCGCACCGACTACATCGACCTGTATCAAGTCCACAACCCCAGTCTTTCAGAGCTGGAGACCGTCCTCGCCCCCGGCGGTGCTCTGGATGCCTTGCTGGAAGCCAAGGCGGCTGGCAAGATCCACCACATCGGCCTGACCTGCCACGCTCTGGAGGTATTTGAAAAAGCCCTGGAGCTTCCCTGGGTGGAGACCATCATGTTTCCTTATAATATCGTAGAGACCCAGGGACGAGAATTGATCCATCGGTGCAAGGAGCAAAACATCGGCTTCATCGCCATGAAGCCCCTGGCCGGTGGTGCCATCGAGGACGCCACCCTGGCGTTGCGTTTTCTGGCAACTGACAGCAATGTGACCCTGACCATCCCCGGCGTGGCAGCCATCCCAGAAGCAGACCAGAACTTTGCCGCCATGGATGATCCTACGCCTTTGACTGACCACGAGCTTGCCGCCGTGGACTCCATCCGTCAGACACTGGGTACCCATTTCTGTCGCCGGTGTAATTACTGCGCCCCCTGCTCCGCCGGAATTTCCATTCCCAATGTATTCTTAATGGAAGGCTACCTCTCTCGATATGGCTTGGAAGACTGGGCCAGAAGCCGCTACTTTGCTCTGAACAAAACCGCCGCTGATTGTATCGGTTGTGGCGACTGCGAAAGTCGCTGTCCCTACCACTTGCCCATCCGGGAGATGATACGCTCCGCTGCCAAAAAATTTGGGCAATCGCCCACCTGATTTACATAATGTTTCCTTTTTCCACAACAACAAAAAGTCCCCTTTGCGCCGGTTTTCTCCCGAGAAGTTCGGTGCAAGGGGGTTTTTTCGATCTTTTTTCTCCGTTCCTGCGCCATAGCAAATTTCAAACCTATTTTCTTACTTTTCTCCGTTTTTACCAAATCGACGATATTTTGTGTTTTTCACTTGATTTCGGCACAAGATGTAGTATAATGGGTGCATATTACGAATTTGCCCCATTGGGCGCCGGGAGGAAGATACGAAACATGAAGATCATCAAAAGAAATGGCGCAGAAGAGATTTTTGATATTGAAAAAATACACATGGCCATCACAAAGGCCAACGCTGCCGTAGAAGAAAAGGTGCGTATGACCCCCTTGCAGATCGACCGGATCGCAGACCATGTGCAGATCGCTTGCGAAGCTCTCAGCCGTAGCCCCTCCGTGGAGGAGATCCAGGATCTGGTGGAAAAATCCATCATGGCCCACGGCGCTTTTGAGGTAGCCAAGGAATACATCACCTATCGCTATACCCGCAGCCTGCTGCGCCAGTCCAACACCACGGATGACCGAATCCTCAGCCTCATCGAGTGCAACAACGAGGAAGTCAAGCAGGAAAACGCCAACAAAAACCCCGCCATCAACGCCGTCCAGCGGGACTACATGGCCGGCGAAGTGAGCAAGGACATCGCACGGCGGATCCTGCTGCCCCAGGATATTGTCCAGGCCCATGAGGCAGGCATTATCCATTTCCACGACTCGGATTACTACGCCCAGCACATGCACAACTGTGACCTGGTGAACCTGGAAGATATGCTGCAAAACGGCACCGTCATTTCCGGCACCATGATCGAAAAGCCCCACTCCTTCTCCA
>CAZGTR010000098.1:0-4856 GCA_964528715.1 uncultured Oscillospiraceae bacterium
AGAACGGCGGCTACATCAAGACCATGTGGTGCGGCGATCTGGAGTGCGAGCTGGCGATGAAGGAAAAGGCCGGAATGTCCTCCCGGTGCATCCCCTTTGCACAAGAGCACCTGGGCGATACCTGCGCCTGCTGCGGCAAGCCTGCGACCAAGATGGTCTACTGGGGCATTGCCTACTAATTGAACCGTATCTAAGAAATTCTGAAAGCGGTGCTGTGAGTGATCACGGCACCGCTTTTGCATTTGGGAGGGAAATATGGAACGGATCTTGATCATCGGCTGTGGCGGCGCAGGAAAAAGCACCTTGGCACGGCAGTTGGGAGAAAAATTGAATGTCCCGGTGGTACATCTGGACAAGCTCTTTTGGAAGCCCGGTTGGGTGGAACGCAGTGACGAGGAATTTGATACGCTGCTGGAACGGGAACTGGAAAAGCCAAAGTGGATCATGGATGGCAATTTTGATCGCACCATGTCGAAGCGGCTGGAAAAATGCGATGCGGTCATTTATCTGGATTTCAGCCGTTTCGCCTGCCTGCGGGGCGTTGCCAAACGGGTGCTGACCAACTATGGCAAGGTGCGTCCGGATATGGGAGAAGGCTGCCCGGAACGGTTTGATTTTGATTTTCTCAAGTGGCTCTGGAATTTTAACAAAAAGAAACGCCGGAGCTATTACCGCCTGCTGAACGAAGTGGAAGGTGTCGAAACCATTGTGCTGAAAAACCGCCGTCAGGTGAAGCGGTTTCTGAAAGGTCTGTAAAAATCGCCCTGTGATTTTAACACAGGGCAATAAAATTATCTGTTTTTCCAATCCAGAATGGCCTGGATACCGGAAAGAAGGGCGTCTACATCTTCCTGCGAGGTCTCCCGGCTGAGGGAAATGCGGAAGGAGCCGTCCATGGTTTCCGGGGGCAGCTTAATGGCGGTGAGGACATGGCTACGGTGCCCCTTGGCACAGGCAGAACCGGCGGAGACGAAAATGGACCGGTCCTGCAAAATGTTGATGGAATTCTGGGTGGGAACGCCGGGGATGGACAGGCTCAAAATATGCGGGGCCTCGTGACAGCCGTTGACGGTCACGCCATCCATGACGGTGATCTTTTCCACGATCTCATCCAGCAGGGCCTTTTCCCGGGCAATATCCTCCCGGAATGTGGGGAAAATTTCTGCACAGGCAGCGCCAAAGCCTAAAATGGCGGGGGTGGCTTCGGTACCGCTACGATATCCGCTTTCCTGACCGCCACCTGTGAGCAGAGCCGGGAAGGAACGGAGTCGGGGGCTGATATACAGGGCACCGCAGCCCTTGGGGCCGTGGACCTTGTGGGAAGAAACGGAGATCAGATCCGCACCCAGAGTCTTTGCGGCGAAGGGGATTTTCAGAAAGCCCTGCACCGCATCGGTGTGGAAAATGGCGTTGGGGCAGAGCTTGTGGGTGAGCTTTGCCATTCGGGCGATGTCCATGACGGAGCCGACTTCGTTGTTGACCATCATCACGGAGACCAGAATGGTGTCCGGCCGCAGGGCGGCCTTGAGGGCATCCGGGGAGATGCGGCCCATGCCGTCCGGCTGGAGATAGGTCACTTCGAAACCGGCACTTTCCAGTTCTTTCAGGGTGTGCAAAATGGCGTGGTGCTCAATGGCGGTGGTGATGATATGCTTGCCCCGCTTGCCCAGACGCTTAACGGTGCCCTGGATGGCCCAGTTGTCCGCTTCCGTGCCACCGGAGGTGAAGAACACTCGGTCGGGCTCGGCACCCATGGCGGTAGCGACTTGATTGCGGGCAATGCGCAGCGCTTTCGCTGCGTCGAAGCCGAAACTGTACAGGGCGCTGGGATTGGCCCAGGTTTCTGTTAAGGCGTTGGTCATGGCCTCCACGGCCCTCTGACAGGGCTTGGTGGTGGCAGAATTGTCAAAATAGATCATAAGTTACTTTCCTACACAAAATCTTTCAAAAATACGGGCAGTGATATCCTCCCGGACGGTGGCACCGGTGACTTCGCCCATGGCACCCATGGCTTCTTCTACATCGATCAGCACTGCGTCTGGGGTCAGACCCAGTTTTAGTCCCTGGAGTGCCCGGCCTATAGCGTCGAAAGCTCGACGAATGGCATCCACCTGCCGGGCGTTGGTGAGAATGGAGCCGTCGCAGGGGGTGTCGTTTTCAAAAATGGTGTCCACCGCATCTGCCAGCTGATCCAGTCCCTCGCCGGAGTTGGCGCTGATGGGGATGACGTACATAAAAGGCAGATCACTGGGCTGCACCACATGATCGCCAAGGTCGGACTTATTGATCAGAGCGATGGCGTTTTGGTGTTCTGTGCAAAGATCGATGATGGCTTCGTCCTCAACCGTCAAAGGCTGGCTGCCGTCGCAGACGAAGATCACAAGATCGGCATTGCGCACCGCTTCCTTGGAACGTTCTACGCCCATGGCTTCGATCTTGTCGGAGGTTTCCCGAATGCCTGCTGTGTCTATGAGCCGCAGGCGGGTGGAACCAACCAGCACGGTCTGTTCCACGGTGTCCCGGGTGGTTCCGGCGACTTCTGTGACGATCACACGTTCAAAACCTGCCAGAGTATTGAGCAGGCTGGATTTGCCCACATTGGGCCGCCCCACAATGGCGGCGGCGACACCTTGACGCAGGATCTGGCCCTGTCCGTAGGTTTTCAGCAGGACATTCAAAGCCTGGGCATCCTTTTGCAGCGGTGTGGCGTAATTGGCAAGGCCAAAATCCTCGATATCCTCGTCGGGATAGTCCAGCACAGCGTGGAAATGGCTGCACAGGTTGGTCAGATCGTCATAAATTGGTGCCAGTCGCTTTTGCAGCACACCGCCCACCTGACCGGCGGCATTGGCGGCGGCATCGGCGCTGTCCGCTTCAATCAGATCGATGACGGCCTCCGCCTGGGTCAGATCCAATTTTCCGTTGAGAAAGGCCCGCTTGGTAAATTCTCCCCGCTGGGCGGGTTTGGCACCGGCAGCGTACAGGGCTTCCAGCCCCGCTGCCAGCACGGCGGGGGAACCGTGACAATGAAATTCCACCGTGTCCTCGCCGGTGTAGGTGTGGGGCGCTCTGGTATAGATGGCACAGCATTGGTCGATGACCCGACTTTGTTTGTCGTGAAGCGTACCAAGGACCAACTGGCGGTTAGGGGCATCGGAAAGGGCTTTCTTACTATTTAATGTAAAAACCGTTCCTGCGATCCTAGCACAGTCAGCACCGGACAGGCGAATGATCCCAATGGCGCTGACGCAGTTGCCGGTGGAAACGGCTGCAATGGTGTGAGACATAAAATGGCTCCTTTTGTAGATTATTAAAATACTATACCATTTTAAAGCATAAAATGCAATTGCAAACATGATATTTCTGCCAGAAACGGGCAAACTACCCCGGAGGTGATCGACTTGGAGGAAAAACGTTATCCCGGGGAATTGTGCGATGAAAACATCGCAATGATATTTGAAGGGGCCGGGGATCTGAACCGGCGGCGGTTGCGTTGCGAAGGATATACATTATACGTTTATGCAATTGATGGACTTACTTCCGGTGGTGACATTGCAGATTATGTGATCAAGCCAATCACAGAGCATTTACATGGAGCGGATATGACACAGTTGTATCAAAAAGCGCTGGCGGGTGGGATCTACAACTTTGTTGCGGATGATTGTCCAGATCTGGACACTGTGGCGATGAAACTGGTCAACGGATTTTGTGTGGTGTTATTTCCTGGGGCTGGGGCCATTGCATTCGAGGCAAAGACGGGGGAAAAACGTGGCATTTCGTCGCCGGAGGTGGAGAATACTGTCAAAGGTGCGAAGGACGCTTTTGTGGAAACGGTGCGCACTAACACCAGCTTGATCCGGCGGCATTTGCGCAGTCCTCAGCTGCGGTTTTACGAAACGAAGGTGGGCAGCCGAAGCCTGACCAATGTGGCGGTGGTGTCGCTGGAAGGAGTGGCGGACCCTGTGCTGGTGGAGCGGATGAAAAAACGGCTGGAAAGCATCCGAACCGACGGGATCATTTTGCCGTCGGCGGTGGAGGAATTGGTCAGCGGCTCTCGGGCCACGGCATTTCCGCTTTTACAATATACAGAACGGACGGACCGGTTTTGTCAGGGTCTGCTGGATGGACGGGTGGGCCTGCTGGTGGATGGCATTCCCCTGGGATATCTGCTGCCGGTGGATATAGGGATGATGATGAACTCCGGGGAGGATCAAAGCCGGGGGTATGTGGCTGCGTCGGTCCTTCGGGTGGTGCGATATCTGGCGCTTTTTATCGATCTACTGGTCCCAGCGGTGTATGTAGCGATGACGGTCCATCATTGGTCGTTACTTCCCCCGGGGCTTGCTCAGGTGATCCGGCAGGGGAGAAGCAATGTGCCATTCTCTCCAATATGGGAAACGCTGGGGTTGCTGCTGGCGTTTGAACTGCTACAGGAATCGGGGATCCAGCTACCACAAAGCATAGGTCAGACGGTTTCGATCATTGGTGGAATTGTGGTTGGAACGGCGGGAGTGGAAGCAGGGCTGATCTCGTCGGTGGCGCTGATAGCCGTAAGCATGGCAGGTGTGTGCGGATTTGTGTTGCCCAACCGGGATTTTGCGGACGCCATGCGGTTGTGGCGGTTTCTGTTGGGAACGCTGGCAGCAGTCGCGGGATTGTGGGGAATTGGCGTTGGTCTTACAATTCTTGGAATTCATCTGGCAAAACTGCGGAGCTTGGGGGTTTCTTATTTGAAAATGTTCGAACCGGGCTTGTTTCGCAGACGGGAGAAAAGCGAAAAACAAAAAAAGTCGAAAAAGGATGAAAAAAGTGCTTGACAATTTGGGAATGAGGTGGTAATATATGCAAGCGCTTGA
>CAZGTR010000099.1:0-4849 GCA_964528715.1 uncultured Oscillospiraceae bacterium
AAGCTGGCGACCCTCTTCTTCGAGCCCTCCACCCGCACCCGGCTGAGCTTTGAAGCCGCCATGCTGGAGCTGGGCGGCAGCGTGTTGGGCTTCAGCGAGGCCAGCTCCTCCTCTGCCTCCAAGGGCGAGAGCGTGGCGGACACCGCCAAGGTGGTCAGCAACTATGCCGATATCATCGCCATGCGCCACCCCAGAGAGGGTGCCCCCTTTGTGGCTGCCCAGGCAGCAAGCATCCCTGTGATCAACGCCGGTGACGGTGGGCATTGCCATCCCACCCAGACCCTTGCAGACCTTTTGACCATCCGCCGGGAACTGGGCCGATTAGATGACCTGACCATCGGCCTGTGCGGCGACCTGAAATACGGGCGCACCGTCCACTCTCTCATCGGCGCCATGAGCCGCTATCCTGGCATTCGCTTTGTGCTCATCGCACCGGAAGAACTGAAGCTGCCGGATTTTGTCCGGCAGGATGTGCTGGAGGCCAAAAACATTCCTTACACAGAGACCGTTTCTCTAGAAAATGCACTTCCTACTTTGGATGTGCTGTACATGACCCGTATCCAGCGGGAGCGGTTTGATGATATGGCCCAGTACGAACGCCTGAAAGACAGCTATGTGCTGGACACCCAGAAAATGGCTCTTGCAAAGGAAAAAATGTGCGTTCTGCATCCCCTGCCCCGGGTCAACGAGATCAGCGTTGCCGTGGATGACGACCCCAGAGCCGCCTACTTCCGCCAGACCATGAACGGTAAGCTCATGCGCATGGCCTTGATCCTAAAGCTGTTGAAAGAGGCAGAGCAGGTCCCCGCCAAGGCACAGCCGGACACCTCCAAGCTTGTCCGGGGCCGCACCTGCCGCAACCCCAAGTGCATCTGCCAGGTGGAGCAGGAGCTCCCCCAGCTTTCCCGCCCCGTAGAGGGAAATATCTACCGCTGTATCTATTGCGAGCAGCAAACAGAATGATAAATTTCCCAATGCAGATTCTAGTGTCCCCTGTCAAGTTGATATTATAAAAACAGTACTATTCCATGTAGACGTTCCCTCTCTGCTACATAGCAGGGAGGGAATTTCTTATGCCAACTATTCATAAAAAATTCCATGGGTACCACAAAACGAATGATCAGTTTTAACTTATGCCCTGAGAAATCCAGATGTTGGACGGGTACATTCATTATGATATGCACGAGCAAATATCTCAACACAAAAAAGAATGAGTCCAGTGCAACACCGAACTCATTCACAGGCAGGTCAATATTTCATTTTACCAACGGTTTGGGGCTCATTCCCCTGGTCTTTCATTGATCTTACTTGTTTTCCTTTGCCAGGTCGGCGGCAATGATGCGCTTCATGGCCTCGATACCCACCTTGATGGCACCGGTGGTATCCTCGGTCATGGGCATGAACATTCCGGCCTTCTCCCGTTCCTGGTTCCACACGGCGTGGAAGCAGCTGCCGCAGCGGACCTTCAATGCCGATGCCACCACGAACAGCGCAGAGGACTCCATCTCGCTGGCCTTGACACCCAGACGCTTCCAGGACTCCCACTTTTGCAGCAGCTCATAGTACACAGGAGACCGCTCGGGGCTGTGCTGACCGTAGAACGCATCCTTGCACTGGACGACACCGGTGTGGGTCTTGTAGCCCAGATCCTCACTGGCGGACTTCAGCGCTGCGACGATGTCAAAATCCGCAACGGCGGGGAATTCGATGGGGGCATACTCCAGAGAAGTGTGCTCAAAGCGAATGGAGCCGGTGGCCACCACGATGTCACCGGGACAGACATCCAGATCGATGCCGCCGCAGGTGCCCACCCGGATGAAGGTATCGGTGCCGATGGCAGCCAGCTCCTCCATGGCGATGGCTGCAGAGGGTCCGCCAATGCCGGTGGAGCAGACGGATACCTTCTGGCCCAGCAGCTTACCGGTATAGATATTGTACTCCCGGTTCATGCCGATGTGGACAGGCTCGTCCAGCAATGCGGCGATGGACTCGCAACGGCCCGGATCGCCGGGCAGGAAGCAGTAACGGCCCACATCGCCCTGCATACAATGAATGTGATATTGCAGTTCGGTTTCTTGCATAAAAACGCACTCCTTAAATCAGAAAAATATGTTCAAATTATAGCATACGACTTTCTATTTTGCAAGAGGGCATATTAGAATAAGCTCACCTGGCTGGTGTCTGGCATATCTCCGAATGCACCGGCGTCCTTGAGCATCTGGATATGGGTCTTGGAGACCTTGGGGCAGGCCACCGCCACCTCCTCGATGGAGATGAAACTCTTGCCCTCCCGGCCCCGGACGATATCCAGCGCCGCATTTTCACCCAGGCCGGAAATGGCCACAAAGGGCGGGCGCAGCTTGCCATCCTCCACGATGAAGCGGGTCGCCTGGCTCTTGTAAATGTCGATGGGCAGGAATTCGAAGCCCCGGAGATAGAATTCGTAAGCCACTTCCAAAGTAGTCAGCAGATCGTCGTCCTTATCCGTGGCGTTCTCGTTGCCGTCGATGGCCTCGATATTGGCCTTCACCGTCTCCAGACCGTTGGTCATCATCACCGCATCGAAGCCGCCCTTTTGGCTGCGGCGATAGAAATAGGCCGCATAGAATGGCAGCGGATGGTGCACCTTGAACCAGGCAATTCGGAACGCCATCATAACATAGGCCACGGCATGGGCCTTGGGGAAGAGGTACTTGATCTTCTTACAGGAGCCGATATACCAGTCAGGCACACCGGCGGCTTTCATTTCTTCCTCTGCACCATCCGGAAGTCCCCTGCCCTTTCGCACCGCCTCCATGATCTTAAACGACCGTTTTTCCGGCATTCCGCAGGAGATCAGGTAGATCATGATATCGTCACGACAGCCGATGGTGGAGTCTACCGTTGCGGTCTTGGAAGTGATCAGATCCTTGGCGTTGCCCAGCCACACATCCGTACCATGGGAGAAGCCGGACAGCCGCACCAATGTATCAAATTTCGTGGGCATGGTGTCCATGAGCATTCCACGGGTGAAGCGGGTATTGAATTCCGGGATGGCAACGGCGCCGGTGGGGCCCAAGATGGGATCATTTTCATAGCCCAGCACCTTGGAGGATGTAAAGATGGACATGGTATCCTTATCGTCCAGGGGGATGGTCTTGGCATCCACGCCGGTCAGGTCCTCCATGTAGCGGATCATGGTGGGGTCATCATGACCCAGCATATCCAGCTTCAAAAGGTTTTCTTCCATGGAGTGATATTCAAAATGGGTGGTGATCTGGTCGGAATTGGGGTCATCCGCCGGGTGCTGCACCGGGCAGAAATCCCAGATCTCATTTTCCTGGGGAATGACCACCAGACCGCCGGGGTGCTGGCCCGTGGTGCGCCGCACGCCCACGCAGCCGCTGGCAAGGCGGGTCTTTTCCGCCATGGAAGCGGTCTTACCCCGCTCCTCCAGATACTTTTTCACATAGCCGAAAGCGGTCTTTTCCGCCACGGTACCGATGGTACCCGCCCGGAACACATGGGATCTGCCAAACATTTCCACGCAGTAGGCGTGGGCATTGGCCTGATATTCACCGGAGAAATTCAGGTCGATATCCGGCACTTTGTCACCGCCGAAGCCAAGGAAGGTCTCAAAGGGGATGTTAAAGCCATCCTTTTCCATGGGCGTGCCGCATTTGGGGCACACCGCATCCGGCAGGTCTGCGCCGCAGTTGAACTCCTTGGGCACATCCAGCACCGTGTGCTTACATTCCGGATTTGGGCAGCGGTAATGGGGCGGGAAGGAATTGACCTCCGTGATGCCGGACATATAGGCCACGATGGACGATCCAACGGAACCACGGGAGCCAACCAGATATCCATGCTCCAGAGAGTTCTGCACCAGCTTCTGGGCAGACATATAGATCACGTCGTAGTGGCAGGAGATGATGTCATACAACTCCGTTTCCACACGCTTTTTGAAAATTTCCGGCGGGTTGTCGCCATATAGCCGCTGGAATTTACCGTAAACCAGAGATTTCAGATCCTCCACGGAATTCTCGATCTTAGGTGCGAACAGGTTGTGAGGCACCGGGCGCATGGTCTCGCACATATCGGCGATGCGGTTGGTGTTGGTCACCACCACCTCGTAAGCCTTTTCGGCACCCAAATAGGAAAATTCCTCCAGCATATCGTCCGTGGTGCGGAAATACAGGGGATTTTCCTTGTCGCAGTCGTCAAAGCCCTTGGTTGCCAGCAGAATATGCCGGAAAATCTCGTCCTCCGGGTTTAGGAAGTGGACATCGCCGGTAGCGACCACAGGCTTGCCCAACTCCTGGCCCAGTCGGACGATGGTGCGGTTGAACTCCCGCAGTTCTTCCTCATCCTTAGCAATGCCCTTTGCCAGCATGAAGCGGTTGTTCGCCAACGGCTGGATCTCCAAAAAGTCATAGAACGAAGCGATACGCTTGATCTCGTCGTGGCTCTTTCGGTCCAAAATCGCCTGGAACAGCTCGCCCGCCTCGCAGGCGGAGCCGATGATCAGGCCCTCCCGCATGGTCATCAGCTCGGATTTGGGGATCCGGGGCACACGCTTGAAATACTTAAGGTTGGCATCCGACAGCAGGTGGTAAAGATTTCGCAGGCCCTGCTGATTTTTTGCAAAAAGTATGATGTGCCGAGCCTTCCGGTTGTCGATACGGCCCTTGGCCCGGAGCTTTTCCATCACCGGGTTCACCTGTTGCAGAGTTTGGATCCCATGCTCCTCTTCCAGCTGATTCAACAGCTTTGCCATGATGAGTCCACAGGTCAGAGCGTCATCCGCCGCCCGGTGGTGATTGAATTCCGGCAGGCTCAGGGCATTTGCCACGATATCCAGCTTGAATTT
>CAZGTR010000100.1:0-4804 GCA_964528715.1 uncultured Oscillospiraceae bacterium
GTGCACATGCTGTCCATTTCGGCGTTCAATGCCCTGCTGAAGATCATTGAAGAGCCGCCGGAGCATTTGCTTTTCGTCCTGGCGACCACGGAGCTGCACAAAGTTCCCGCAACCATCCTGTCCCGGTGCCAGCGCTTTTCCTTTCGGCGGATATCCCAGGAGGATATCGCTGCCCGGCTGCAATATGTTGCCTATCAGGAGAACATCGATTTGGATGACAGCGCCGCCCGGGTCCTCGCCAGAATGGCGGACGGCGGTATGCGTGACGGATTGAGCCTGCTGGATCAGTGCGCTTCCGCAACGGTGGGAGAGCTGACCGCAGAGCGGGTGTATGCCTGCCTGGGCATTGCTGGCGAGCGCAAGTGCGCCGAGCTTATGGGCCATATTGCCGCCCATGATACCCGCAAGGCACTGGAACTTTTCAACAGGCTCTATGCCGACGGCAAGGAGATGGGGGCACTGCTGGATGAACTGGCCTGCCTGACCCGGGATCTTCTGGTGCTCAAGACCGCACCGGAAGCGGGGATCACCATGCTGTCCGGCGTTGCGTCGGATGCGGAAGCCAAGTCGCTTTGTCAGGCCTTTTCTGGTGGAGAACTGGTGCGGATGATGGAAAGTCTGGAAACCACTATGTCCGGCTTTACCCGCAGCGCCAGCCGGCGCATGGACGCGGAGCTTTGCATCATTCGGCTGTGCCAGCCGGAATTGCAGCTGGATGCCGCCAGTCTCAATGCCCGGCTGACCCGGATGGAGGAACAGCTGAAATCCGGCAATTTTGTGGTGGCCAGTGCCCCAACAAAGGCTGCGGCCGTACAGCCCCGGGAGGAAGAGGAGGATGAGCGTCCTCCCATGCCGGATGATCTGGATGCGCACCCGGACCCCAACGAGCCGGTCACCCCGGTGGCGGACAATACCCCCGTGGGCTTCTGGGCGGAGCTGGTCAGCGGCATCAAGCAGGAGCTGAAACCGCCCCTGGTGGGCTTTTTCGGAACCTCTGAAAATGCCCCGGTGCGTGGTATTCTTCGTGGGAACCGGGTGATCCTGCGCTGTACCAACAGCTTCACCATGGAGATGGTGAATAAGCCGGAAATTCTGGAACTGGTGTCCCGGAAAGCATCCGTGATGCTCAATGAAAAAGTGACAGCAGCGGTGGAGGATGCCTCTGCCGCCCCACAAACAAACGCAAAATTGGAGCGGCTGATGGATTTTGGCCGTGCCCATAGCGATATCGTGAAAATCAAGGAAAATTAAGGAGAAATTGAAATGGCGAAGAATGGTTTCCGGGGTATGCCCGGTGGTATGAATCAGGCTGCAATGATGAAGCAGGCCCAGAAGATGCAGCAGGAGCTGCTGCGGATGCAGGAGGAGCAGGAGAGCAAGACCTACACCGCAGCCGCAGGCGGCGGCATGGTGTCCGCTACCGTCAACGGCAAGCACGAACTGCTGAATTTGGAGATCAAGCCCGAGGCTGTGGATCCTGATGATGTGGAGATGCTCCAGGATATGGTCATCGCCGCTGTGAACGAGGCCATGCGTGCTGCCGATGCCGATGCCCAGAACAATATGTCCCGCTTGACCGGCGGCCTGAACCTGGGCGGCCTGTTCTAAGGAGGAGCCATGCAGTTTTTTCCTGCGGCGCTGCAGGAGCTTGCGGACCAATTTGCCCGGCTTCCGGGTATCGGCGGTAAGACGGCACAGCGCCTGGCTTTTCATGTGCTGGAGCTTCCCCTGGAGGATGCCAAGAGCTTTGCCGATGCCATTATGGCGGCGAAGGAGAGCGTGCATACCTGCCCGGTGTGCCAGAATTTGACCGATCGTGAACTTTGCCCCATCTGCAGTAATGAAATGCGGGACCATGGGACGATCTGCGTGGTGGCAGAGCCCAAGGATGTGATCGCTATGGAGCGTAGCCGGGAGTATAACGGTGTGTATCATGTGCTCCACGGTGTCATCTCGCCGCTGAACCATGTGACCCAGGATGATATTCGCATCAAAGAGCTTTTGATGCGGGTGGGCTCCGGTGAGGTGCGGGAGATCATTATGGCGACGAACCCCGATACCGAGGGCGAAGCCACGGCAATGTACATTTCCCGGCTCCTGCGGCCCATGGAGGTCAAGGTGACCCGTCTTGCTTATGGCGTGCCGGTGGGCAGCCAGCTGGAATATGCGGACGAGGTGACACTGTCCCGGGCCCTGGAGGGCAGACAAGAGATATAACAAAGAGCCTGCAGCAGCAGGCTCTTTTCATATCTTGCTATTTTCTGAATATTTGGTATAATATGGGCCATGGAGGCGATCAGATGAAAAGAAACAGTCAAGCATCCCAGGTGGCATTCGGTGGCGTGATGGCGGCGCTGGCGATGGTCATCATGTGTCTGGGAGGCATGATCCCTTTTGCTACCTTTGTCTGTCCCATGATCTGTATGTTGATCTTGCAGATGGTGGCAGCCTGTTGCGGACAGCGCATTGGCTGGGCCTGGTATGGGGCCGTGGCGATTTTGGCGCTGCTGTTGGGACCAGACAAGGAAGCAGCGGCAGTATTTCTGTTTTTGGGCTACTATCCAATGCTGAAACCGAAATTCGAGAAAAGAAAGCTGGCCCTTGTGTGGAAGCTGCTGTTTTTTAACGTTGCCATTAGCGTGATGTATTTTATCCTGTTGCGTCTTTTGGGCCTTGAGCAGATCGCCCAGGATTATGAGGAAATGGGAAAAATCTTGACCGCAGTCATGCTGCTGTTAGGAAATGTGACGTTCTTTCTGCTGGATGTGATCCTTTCTCAGAAGCGCAGGAGAAGATGATGGAACGAACATGGTACGTTTATATGCTGCGCTGCGGAGACGGGAGCTTATATACCGGCATAGCCGTGGATGTGGAGTACCGGCTCAAAATGCACCGTTGCGGCAAAGGAGCGAAGTATACCCGGGGGCGGGGGCCGTTGGAGCTGGTATATCGGGAAAAATGCGCCGACCATTCTACGGCGCTGAAGCGGGAATGGGCCATAAAAGCACTTTCAAAAGAAGAAAAAGAAAGTTTGATCTGCAAAACTTGACCGGGTGTGCGTTGCACACTCGGTGTTTTGTTACAGCTCTTCGCTGACAGCCAGCAGCAGAATGCCGATGATGACGACGGCAATGAAAATATAGGTTTTCCAGCTGAGCTTTTCTTTTAGGAAGATCCGGGACAGCAGAAGGGAAACAATACACACGGAGGAGATGATGGGCGCTGCAATGGCGCCATTTCCACTCATGGCGTACACATAAGTAAACTGACCGGCGGTCTCGAATACGGCTGCCAGGATCTTGTCCTTGTTCTGGGGCACGGGGCCAAATTTGACCTTTTTGGACTTCATGAACAGGAACAGGATCAAGGCGACGAATGCAAAGGTCAGCTCATAGCTGGTGTTTGCCACGGCCTCCAGAGTATCTTCCGTCACGCCCACCAGGGGAGTGCTGGCAAAATCGTCTAGGTAGAACACATCCGCAAAGCTGCCCAGGGCATCCAGTGTGGCATACAGGAATGGCATACAGAAGGCCACAAAGGCCAGCTTCTTGCCCAGCTCGGTCTTGCGGTGGTTCTCGCCGCAGTTTTCCAGAAAGCCCACGCCCAGAACGCCGATGACGATGACGATGATGGCGGCAATGGACAAGGGTGCCAGCGTTTCATGGAGGATCAGAACGCACAGCAGGCTGCAAATGGCACCGGAAGTGTTCTCAATGGGGTCGGAAATGGACTCCTCCAAAAACCGCATTCCAAAATAGGAAAAGGCCATGGAAATGATGTACAGCAGGGACACCGGCAGATAGTACACAAGGTTGATGGGATTATAGTGGATATCCTGCGTCAGCAGGGTGAAGATCGCATGAAGGCCCATGACAGCGCCAACGCAGACGCAGATCTTCAAATGAGCGTATTTTTCTTCGGGGCGGGCACCTTTTTTATAAAACAGTTCCGCCAAGCCCCACAAAAGGGTGGTTGCAATGGTAAAAAATAGCCAAGACATATCGATTCACCTCTTATAATTGGACCAGACCTGCGTCCAGCATTTTTTGCAGGCTCATGAGAATACCGAGTTTTGCGTGATACCAGGTCAGACCGCCCTGGAAATAGACGGCATAGGGTGCACGGATGGGACCATCGGCGGACAGCTCAATGGAAGATCCCTGGACGAAAGCGCCGGCAGCCATGATCACCTGGCTGTCATAGCCGGGCATATCTCCGGGGATGGGGGTGGCAAAGGCGTCTACGGGAGCGGCGGCCTGAATGCCCTTGCAGAAAGCGATCATGCCTTCCTCACTGCCCAGCTCCACGGCTTGAATGATGTCGTGGCGGCTTTCCGTGGCATTGGGCACACAGCGGAAGCCCAGAGGCTGGTACAGATTCGCGGCAAAGATGGCGCCTTTTTCTGCACCGGCTACCACCGTGGGGGCCAGGAAGAAGCCCTGGAACAGGGAAGTCATCAGACCCAGGTTTGCGCCCACTTCCTTGCCGAGGCCTGGGGCAGACAGCCGGTAGGCACACCGGTCCACACAGGCCTGGGTACCGGCGATATAGCCGCCGATGGGAGCCAGACCGCCGCCGGGGTTCTTGATGAGGGAGCCGACGGTCATATCCGCACCCACATCGGAAGGCTCGATGGTCTCCACAAATTCGCCGTAGCAGTTGTCCACCATCACCAGCACGTCGGGCTTGATCTCTTTGCAAAATGCGATCAGCTCACCGATCTGGGTGACGGAGAAAGTGGGGCGGGTGGCATAGCCCTTGGAGCGCTGGATGGTGATGAGCTTGGTCCGGTCGTTGATCCTGG
>CAZGTR010000101.1:0-4719 GCA_964528715.1 uncultured Oscillospiraceae bacterium
TGGTTGTCGTTCTTGAACTCGTCGGAAGTCCACCACACGGTGTTCTTGGAGTTCTCGTCCATGACGATGTACTTATCCTTAGGTGAACGGCCGGTATAAACGCCGGTCATCACATTGACAGCGCCCAGCTCGGTCAGCTGGCCCTTCTCATAGCCTTCCAGCTCGGGGGCCATTTCAGCCTCGAACAGCTGCTCATAGGTAGGATTGTAGACAATCTCGGTGGTACCGTTGATGCCGTACTTTTCCAGGTTCAAAGTCTTCATACTTTACTTTCCTCCTAAAATATATGCGGTGATGCCGCGGATGTAAGTAATGAGGGAATGATGGAGAAATTCCAACTTCCACCAAATACATTCTAGCACAAAAGAAAACCCTTGTCCAGCCAATTTCAATCTTTTTTCGGTAAAATTTTATCGTTTTCTTTTGTTCAAATTGCCACTCCCCTCCCGCAAAAAAGATTTTATACGGCGCAGGGCGCCGCAAACGCAGCGCCCTGATATCATACGTTTCCGATGAGCTGGCCCATGGTGACTTCCACTTCTTCCGTCGCAGAAAAGCGGTCATCTAACTGCGCTTTTCCCTTTTCCAGCAGGACGATGATGGTGGACCCGCCGAACTCGAAATAGCCCTTTTCTGTCAGTCTCCGCACCTGTTCCCCAGTGGAGTGGTTGCAGATCTTGCCCACCAGCAGGGCTCCCACTTCCATCTGGACCACATTGCCCAGATGCTCGTTTTCCAGCAGCACATACTCCCGGCTGTTCTCTGCGAACACCGGCACCGTGGTGTATGCCACCGGGCGCACACAATGGAGCTTGCCGTCGATGCGGCGCTTTTTTAGCACCTTGCCATCGCAGAAAAAGCCGTAGCGATGGTAGTGCCGGGGGGTTAGGCGAAAGATCAGGCATTGGCCTCCGGCGTAGCGCTTTGCCAGCGCCTCATCGCCCAAAAGTCGGGCCAGATCGTAATCCATGTGCTTGATGTGATAGACGCTGCTTTCATCCACCGGATGCACCGAAAGATACGCATCGCAGGGGCTGAGCAGATGATCTTCCTCCGGATCCACCTGTCCCAGCGGTCTGGTACGGGTGAAAAAGTCGTTAAACGAGCCATATTGCCGCTGTGGATAAGCCGACAGGTCAATGGCGTTTTTCTTCACATACGCCCCCACCAGCCACCGAGAATACGGCGAGCTTAAATACCGTCCCGCCGCCCGGGATACCCCGGGGCGCACCAAGCCCTTTAGCATCAGTCGGCCCAAATGGGTGCGGTACAAAAATCGGACGGATAATGTCTCTTTTTCCATCTTACAGACCCAATCCCAGCAGGAGCAGTACGAATTCTGCCACGCCCAGGACCATCAGCAGGAGCTTGCCCACCGTATGGGGCTTGCGCACCGGGAAGGGCAGCACAAATGCCACTGCCATCACCGTCAGCGCCGCTTCCAGCACACCGTGCACGCCCCGGTTTAGGCTCCCTGCCAGTATGTAAAACAGGGGCAGGCCCACCGCCGCAGTGGTCACAGGCAGGCCTTGATAGCTTGTGCGCCGCCCGGTCTCCCGCTCCTGCCGCTCCTCCTCCATCACATTGAAGTAAGCCAGCCGGATCAGTGCACACAGGGCATACAGTCCCGCTGCCATCATGGCCGGGATCGTCCTGCCGCACAGGCAGTAGGTCAGCATGGCGGGCAGCACGCCGAAGCAGATCAGATCGCTCAGCGAATCGATCTGAATGCCGAAGCGCTTTTCGCTGTCTGTCCGTTCCCGAGTGGCTGCCACCGCTCCATCGAACATATCGCAGAATCCTGCGCCCATCAGACATACCATTGCCTGGTGGAACTTTTCCTCCATGGCGAAGGCAATGCCCAGCAGACCGATGAGCATTCCCATGTAGGTCAGCACCACGGTGTAGTTATAATATCCGTTTAATTTTTTTCTTTCTCCCATAAAAAATCCTCTGTTTATTCTGGTTGGATGATCTCGTCCACCGCCGCCTGGATGGCGGCAATGATGACAGGATCTGCCGGTTCGCAAGGCATGAAGTCCACCTCCGGCACATATGTATTGCCGGATACCTGGATGCCCGTCAGCTTTCTGGCCCAACACAGAGCCACAGTGTATCGACCATAGAGAAAGCTCATATGGAAGCCGTCCCGGGTGATAACATGGCTGCCGTCGCTGAAATAGGGTAGCTGCCGCAGCTTCTGAATGACCTTACCGGTCTCGATCAGAGGCATATCATTCTTCGCTGCCTGGCTCTTGTAAGCCTTTTCCAGGGCCTCAAACATCTCCTGCTGATCCCGGTGGTAGCGCAGGAAATTGGCATGGGGGCTGCCCACCTCGTAGGCCCAGGTCTCATGCAGATAGAGCTTTGCCTGGGTCTTTTCCCGCAAATACCCCGCCAGCAGGCCCAAAAAGGGCTCATAGGAGCATTCCCAGCCGGTATCGGCGCTGGACTGCTGGGTGATGATAGCATCAAATTCGCCCTCTGCCAGCACGGTCTCCACAGAGCACTTCCGGGGCGTTTTCCGTCCGTTGCGCTGGTACTGGTACTCGCTTAGATGATTTTCGATGCCCCGCCAGTGCCGCTCCAAAGAGCAGCCGCCGATGTGCAGGTTGATGACCTCGTTCTCAATTCCCGCCGCCTTCAAAATATCCGGCAGGAAATAAGTGGCATCCTCAGAAAAGCTGTTTCCGATTGCTAAAATTCGTATCATTTTTATACCTCTTTCTATATTCAAACATACCGTTTTGCATATGTGTATCCCGTTAAGCGCATTTTCTGTTTTTCCTAAGGTTTTCCATTCAATTTACTACACAAAAACACCATAATAGTGATAAAAATTATAACAACTGATGGCAATGATCAGGATCAGCATCCCCAAAAACAGCTTATCCACTTGCTTTGCGGTCATTTTCCGGTTCAGTGCCCGACCGGCAAAACCGCCCAGGATACCGCCCGACACCATCAGTCCCAGCACGATCCAATCGAACCGAGGCACTTTTCCCTGGATCAGGGTAGATGCGAAGCTGGTGCTCTGGCTGAACAGGATGATGTACAGGGATGTCAGCGCTGCGGTCTTGGTGTCCATTGAGAAAAAGAAATACAACACCACCAGATTGATGGGACCGCCACCGATCCCCAAAAAGGCACTCATGATCCCCAGGGAAAATCCAATAAGCAAACACAGAACAGGCTGCTTCACCTGCAAAGTGCGGATCTTTCCCTTATTCAGCACATAGATCAACACGCCCACCGTCAGTACGATCATCAGCGCACTTTGAACAGCACCCACGAGTGCATCCTTTTCAAAGGCCGCTTTGACCATATCGAACAGCCATTTGCCGCAAATGCCACCCAGGGCACCGCCCAAGGCCAGCAATGTACCTTTCCGAGGATCTACCTTTGTCTGTTTACCTCCGCTACGCAGCATGGACACAATGCTCATCGCCAGCACCGTACAGCCGGACAGAAAGCTGATGGTAGATACACTCATGCCTGATAATGCGTCCATCACAGGTTTGATGATCACGCCGCCACCGATCCCGGAAATCGCCCCCAGTGTCGTCGCCACCATGCAGATCAGAAAATAAAAGAAGTACACCTATTTCCCCTCCCCAGATATCAAATGCAAGTTTATCGTTTGATCATCTCCGCTTTCGCTTACAGCGCTTCCTTTGTCAGCAGGCACACCGACTCTATCCAGGTCAAAACAACACCGTTGATAACATAAAATTTGTTGAACCGCATAAATTCACACAGCAAAGGCAATCTTGTACGGTATTCCCCGATATTTCTCCTTTAGCTTTTCAAAATTGTTCACATATTTCTGAATTTTTTCTTCATTACCTTCTACTTTTAATACGGGCTTACGCTTACCGACTATCATTGCCTTTGGAACGTCTACCAAATGTTCATCTGAATCCAAAAGCATACAATCAATCTTTGCTTTAAGCGCATAACCATGCAGCATAGGACAATTTGCAACGATCCAAGCAACTTGCTCGGTCATAAACAAATCGGTAGAAAAATTAAATTCCTTAAGCTTTGGCATATTTTCAAGAAATGATAAATCATTATCTTGAATTGTTTGTCCTGTAAAAGCCAATCGCTCAAGCTTCGTGTTCGCCAAAGGCATCAAACTATTAACGACCATTTTACTCCAGACCGCATTTCCAATTACTAATTCTTTCAAACCAGGAGCTGCTTCAATACCCTCTATAGAGGTTAGTTTTGAAAAATCTTCAATACCTAAAGCTGTTAATGATATATTCTCTGTCATATTCCAAAGGGCTGTTACTTTCTGATTTCCGAAAAAGTATACATATTCAAGCTGTGGCAATGTTGCAAGTAACGACAAATCTTCTACAAACTTATTTTTAAAAAGCGAATGGCCTTTAATTGCTTTCCATAAGTTTTGATAAAATATTCAAATGTATCTTGTCGCAGTCCGGAAATTGTTACAACATCTACATCTGGATAATCTTTCAATCTATCAATATCCGCAAGGGTAATTTTTCCACCACCAATATCCATATTTTCTTGACGTAACCATAGACAATTATGTGTGTTTGTCGCTTTATCGTAATCAAACAAACCATCCACAAAGGATTCAAATGAAAATTTCATCTTATAGCACCCCTTCGCTTCTAAATATAGATCTATTCAAGCAAAAGCTTAATTGGCCTATTATTTTTCTCGGGTCAGCAGGCACACCGTCTC
>CAZGTR010000102.1:0-4684 GCA_964528715.1 uncultured Oscillospiraceae bacterium
GCTTATGACAACCGGCCATTGAATTTCGATGAATTCGACAGCAAGATCAATCAGGTGATCTATGTCTCCGCCACGCCGGCGGAATATGAGCGGACACGCTCTGACCAGACGGTGGAACAGGTGATCCGGCCCACGGGCCTGCTGGATCCCATGGTTGAAGTACGGCCCATCGATGGGCAGATCGACGATCTGATCGGGGAGATCAATGCCCGCACTGCCCGGGACGAGCGGGTGTTGGTGACGACCTTGACCAAGAAAATGGCGGAGGATCTGACGGTTTATCTGCAAAAGGCTGGCATTCGGGTGCGCTATATGCACTCGGACATTGGGGCCATGGAGCGGATGGAGATCATCCGGGATCTGCGGATGGCAAAATTCGAAGTGCTGGTGGGCATCAACCTGCTCCGGGAGGGCCTGGACCTGCCGGAGGTGAGCCTGGTAGCAATATTGGATGCGGACAAGGAGGGCTTCCTGCGTAGTGAGACCAGCTTGATCCAGACCATCGGCAGGGCTGCGAGAAACGCCCAGGGCCTGGTCATCATGTATGCTGACAATATCACCGCTTCCATGAGAAAAGCCATGGACGAGACCGCCCGCCGTCGGGAGATCCAGAATGCCTATAATGAAGCCCATGGTATCGTGCCCAAGACGGTGATCAAATCCGTCCGGGATCTGATCGAAATATCTTCTCCCACTGCTGAACGCAAGGGCCGCAGCGGCGTGAAGATGGCCAAGGCGGAAAAGGAAAAGGAGATCGCCCGGTTGGAGAAGCAGATGAAGGAAGCGGCAAAGATGATGGAGTACGAATATGCCGCAGTATTGCGGGATCAGATCATCGAGCTGCGGGGCAATGGCCTGTAAGGAAAATTGTAAACTTTTATCAAATTCCGGTATTGCCGTTGCGCAAAAGCAAAAAATATGGTATAACTGATAAAAATCATCAACGATAGAAAGAGAGGCTTGTGTGATGGCAGGTAAGTATTCACCCAAAAATCAAGGCAAAAAACGCCGGCCCATGACCTTGAAACGCTTTATGCGGCGGTATTTCAGCTGGATCATTGCGGCGTTGCTACTGCTGTTCTGCATTTATATGGGCGTGCTACTGGTGCGCTCTTTCACAGGTAATGAGCAGACGGAACCGTCCGATACGCAGGGAACGACCCAAACTGGCCCGGGTTCAACAGAACAGACAGATCCCGATGGTACCGAGCAAACGGAACCGACGAATGATCAGACGGCGCTGGAGCAGACCCTACGACAGGCCAAGGCCCTGGCAGATGGGTATGATTACCAGGAAGCTATCGAACTGCTGAAAGCCGTCGATGGCTATGAGGCCAAGAGCCAGATCACTTCTGTCATCGCAGAATATGAAAAGCTGGATGGAGAGCTGGTTTCCCAGACCAAGACACAGCTGCAAAATGTGCCCCATATCTTCTTCCATTCTTTGATCGTGGATCCGGACCGGGCTTTTGATGGGGATGTGGATCAAGACGGCTACAACCTGTATATGTGTACCATTTCGGAGTTCGAAGCCATCATGCAGCAAATGTATGACAAGGGCTACGTGCTGGTTAGCCCCTATGACATCGCCTATGAGGTGACAGATGAAACCGGAACCCACATGGTCTATGGCGACATCCGCTTGCCAGAGGGTAAAAAGCCCTTCCTGCTGAGTCAGGATGATGTGAATTATTACAGCTATATGATCAGCAGCGGCAACGGTAAGAATGAGACCCCCTACTGGGCGGACACCACCGGTGACGGCTTTGCCAGCCGCATTGTCATCGGAGAGGATGGCTATCCCACCTGCGAATACATGGATGCCAATGGCAATGTGACCGTGGGTGACTATGATCTGGTGCCGGTGCTGGAAAAGTTCATCCAGGCCCACCCGGACTTTTCCTACCACGGTGCCAGGGCTATGCTGGGCGTCACCGGCTACGAGGGCGTGTTTGGCTACCGCACCAAGCCCTCTTATGAGACCACCATCGGTACTGCTGCATACCAGCAGGAGGTGGAGCAGGCAAAGGCTGTGGCCCAGTGTCTGAAGGAACACGGCTGGATCATCGCCAGCCACTCTTATGGCCATCCCCGCTACGGCGATCTGACGGCAGAGCGGGTGGACATCGACTCCACCAAGTGGGAGGACACGGTGCAGCCCATCGTGGGCGAAACGGATATCTTGATCTATCCCCACGGCTCGGATATCAATTCCTGGCGGCCCTATACCTTTGAAAATGAAAAGTACAAGATCCTCTATGAAGATGGCTACCGCTATTTCTTCAATGTTGACTCCACCATTGGCTGGACCCAGATCACGGATACCAGCTTCCGTGGCGGTCGTGTGAACATCGACGGCTACCGGATGTGGAATGCCAAGGAGCTGCTGTCTGTCTTTTTCGATGTGGATGCGGTGTTCGATCCCAAGCGTCCCACGCCCGTCCCACCGCTGAGCGGCAGTATGTAAAAAGTACCACCTGCTATCGATCTGATAGCAGGTGGTTTTGTTATGTATCGTTTTTCTGGTACAGGTAATAGGTAAATTCCAGATTTTCGCTGAAGGGAAAAGTCGCTTCTGCCACCAGCGTATAGCCTTGACTGTCCACCCGGTATCGCTCCAGCTTGTAATTGCGGGTGACGATGAAATCCGCCTCGCCGTTTTCGATGAACAGGCGCTGGCTTTCCCACATATCCGGGGCGTCGATGTTGAAATAACAGTAGAACCGGCACGCCGGTGTGGCATCGGCGGCGTAGTAGAACCCACCATCCAGAAAACCGTAGTTCAAAAGCGTGGGATCTTCTACGGTGTTAATGATCTGGGCAAATTGATACTGTGGCGTATCCTCTTTGTCGTAGGCGGTCATGTAGAGATTGCGGTCGTTTTTCAATGCGGCGGAAAACAGCATGGCAATCAGCAGCACCATGGTGCAGGGGAAAACCACCGGGCTGAGGTCCGCCATTTTAAGGGCCTTTTCTACTCGGAGCCACCGCAGCAGAAGAACAGGCAGCAGCAGACCGAACACGGCATAGGCGGCGAAGATCAGACCGTAGTAGTCGTATCCCCGGCAGCCCCAGTAGGTGCCGATGGTCAGCCCGGCAAAAGACAACAGCAACACGGCGGCAGAGCGCCAGCTGACAAATAACTGTACCACCAGCCAGAGAATACCGATCGTCAGCATCCAGCTGTAACACCGGTTGTAGCGGATGGCACCGATAAGGCAGTTCCAAATGGAGATCCATCGGGAACCGTCCACTTCAGCGGGGTAGAGGAAAATGTTGTTGTAAAAATACACCGTCCACAGATCTTTCAGCGCCCCGTGATAGGCAAAGTAGGCAAATACCACGGCGCTGACCAGCCCGATCCCCAGGAAAAACTGTCCAATGAGCTGCAATAGGTTCTTGCGAAGTCGGTTGTCGGTCAAATACCACAGGAGAATACCAAGAGCAAGGCCTAGGTAGAATCCCAGCATGGTGTACTTGATCCACAGCATCATTCCAGCCCAAACGCCGTTGACGATGGTCTCACGGCGGGTCAATCCCCGCTTTTCCTGGATGGCGGCCAGGACGGAGTACAGGCCGTAGCAGACCATAAACAGGCAATGCTGCTCCACGCTGCCGCCGTGGGTGAAGGACCAGCTCATGGGGATCAGCGCCCCGATGAGTGCCACAAGGGTATACTTCCAGCGAGTCTTGCCCAGATACAGATCTATGATCTTGCCGCTGAAATAGAGAAACAGGCCGTAGGTGATGACCTCGACGATGTAAACACCCACATAGCTGTGCCGGGAGAACAGAGCGATGAGGGCAAAAACGAAGTAAAGCACCGGCCCTTTTTGCTCATAAAGATCCCGGTAGGGCACGAGGCCGTCCAATAGAGACCTGCCCATGGTGAAAAAGCAGTTCACATCCACCCAGTCATTCATGGGGTACAGGGGAGAGCTTTTGGAAGCCAGGCCGATGAACAGGGCAGAGAGCGCCATGCACCACAGAAGAAAAATGTGCTTGCGCTTCAATTTTCGTCCTCCCCGGTGCGCTCGCTGATGATATAGCGGGGGCGCTGCTTCACTTCCAGATAAATTTTGCCGATGTATTCGCCCAGAACGCCCAGACATATCAGCTGCACGCCGCCCAGCAGGCAGATGATGCAGGTCATGCTGGCCCAACCGGGGACGGAGGCCCCGCTGAAGGCCACGCATACCGACCAGATTACCCCGATGAAGCTGAGCAATGCGATGAAGCAGCCCAGTCCCGTGATGATGTGCAGGGGCTTGACGCTGAGACTGGTGATGCCTTCAAAGGCCAGGGCCAGCATTTTTCGCAGGGGATAGTGGCTTTTGCCCGCTAGTCGCTCGTGGCGCTCGTAGTAGACGCTGGTGCTCTTGAAGCCCACCAGGGGGAACATTCCCCGGAGGAACAGGTTGACTTCCTTGAAATTTGCAAATTCCTGCAAGACCCGGCTGGATACCAGACGGTAGTCGGCGTGGTCATATACCGTCTCCACGCCCATGCCCCGCAGGACCTTGTAAAAGCTCTGGGCGGTGAAGCGTTTGAAGAAGGTGTCCGTGTCCCGCTTGCTGCGCACGCCGTATACGATCTCGCAACCGTTCAAATATTCCTCCACCATGGCGTCCATGGCGTTGATATCGTCCTGTCCGTCGCAGTCGATGGAAATGGTGATGTCGCA
>CAZGTR010000103.1:0-4656 GCA_964528715.1 uncultured Oscillospiraceae bacterium
AGACCGTGGTGCTGGACGAGGCGGACCGGATGCTGGACATGGGCTTTTTCAAGGATGTGACCCGGATCATCGAAAAGGTGAAGAACCGGAAGAATTTGGGCCTGTTTTCTGCGACCATTTCCCAGGAGGTCATGACCGTCTCCTGGATGTACCAGCGGGACGAGGTGGAGATCACCGTGGAGCCCAAGCAGGAGGACCGGCCGGACATCGACCAGTACAGCCTGACGGTCACGCCCCTGGCCAAGGCAGAGACGACTTTGCGCCTGCTAAAGACCCAGGGCTACGAGCGGGCCATTATTTTCTGCAATACCAAGCATATATGCCAGCGGCTCAGCGATGAACTCAGCCGAGCAGGGCTGGATTGCGACTGTATCCACGGTGATATCAAGCAGAGCCAGCGGGAAAAGACCATGCAACGCTACCGCCAGGGCAAGCTGGCAATCCTGGTCGCCACGGATGTGGCGTCCCGGGGCATCGATGTGGACGATGTGGAATGCGTCATCAACTATGATGTCCCAGAAGAAAATGAATATTATGTCCATCGGATCGGACGTACCGGACGGGCAAGACGAAAGGGTAGTGCATACTCTATTTTGGGTAACTTCCCGGAAAAGGCCAAGCTGGATGAGATCGCAAAATTCTCCGGCTATGAGATCAAGCCGGTGATCTTGCAGGAGGACGGCACCCTGGCCCCGGATGTGGCGGCACAGGTGACACCCCCCAAGCCTCGGAGGAGATTTCGTTGACACCCCGGGAGGAGGGCTTTCTCCTGCTGGGGAGCTGTCTCGGTGATCTGACCAGAAAATCCATGACCACGGCTCAGCTGCGCTATTTGGTGCGGCGGATGGCGACGGTGGAGAAGCCTGCGCAGGAACGGGAACTAACCCTTTCGGATCTGCTTGCTTTGGGCTATGGTAAGGAACAGGGACAGCATATTTTATGCCTTTTGGAGGAAAAAGAACGGCTACGCCGTTATTTGCTCCGGGGCAAAAAAGCAGGCTGCATTCCCTTGACCCGAGTAACGGACGGATACCCCCTGCGCTTGCGGAAACGGATCGGAGAGGATAGCCCCGGCGTCCTGTGGGCAAAGGGAGACCTGGGACTGCTGCAGCGGCAAGCGGTTGCATTGGTGGGTAGCAGAGACCTGCTAGAACCCAATCGGGCCTTTGCAGAAGCGGCAGGCCGCCAGGCGGCGCAACAGGGGTATGTGCTGATCTCCGGAAACGCCAGAGGTTCTGACCGGGCTGCACAGGAAGCGTGCCTGGCGGCGGGTGGTGCTGTGATCTCGGTGGTGGCGGACGAATTGGAGCGCCACAAGCCAATGGAACGGGTACTGTACTTAAGTGAGGATAGCTTTGATCTTCCTTTTTCTGCCCAGCGGGCTTTGAGCCGAAACCGGGTGATCCATGCGCTGGGGGAGAAGACCCTGGTGGCCCAGTGTACATTGGGTATGGGGGGCACTTGGAGTGGAACGGTGTATAATTTACGTGGAAATCTTAGCCCTGTTTTTTGCTTCCGGGATGGAAGCGAGGCAATGCGGCAGCTGGAAGCGATGGGCGCACAGCAAATCAGCATGGAACAGCTGAGTAACTTGAAAGAATTGTCGGAAAGTGCGATCCGGCTGTTTTGATGTGTCGAAAAAATAAAACTGCGAGTGTAAAAAGCAGTTGAAAAAAGCACGTATGTTGTGTAAAATGGAGCTTACAGCGCTTATGGGCTGGAAGCGAATTCGAGGAGGAGATTTCCATGTGTGGAATCGTTGGATATACGGGCCACCGGCAGGCGGCACCGATTTTATTGGAAGGACTTTCGAAGCTGGAATACAGGGGATATGATTCTGCGGGTATCTGCGTGCCGGGGGAGGGAAAACTCCAGGTGGCGAAAGCCAAAGGCCGCTTGCAGGTGCTGTGTGACAAAACGGAAAACGGAGCGGCGATCCCAGGGACGGTCGGTATCGGCCATACCCGCTGGGCTACGCATGGGGCTCCGTCGGATGTGAACAGCCATCCTCATTTGTCGGATAGCGGAAAGATCGCTGTGGTTCACAATGGGATTATCGAAAATGAAGCCCGGCTGCGGGAAGAATTGCTGGCAAAGGGACTGCATTTTCGTTCTGAGACGGATACGGAGGTTGTATCCAATCTCATTGGTTACTACTACGAAATGGAACACGATTTCCTCAAGGCGGTGCGCCATGCCGTTTCCAGGATCGAGGGTAGCTATGCCCTGGGGATCCTTTGCGAGGACCTGCCCAATACCATCATTGCTGCCAAAAAGGATTCTCCGCTGATCTTTGGCTATGGCGAAGGGGAGAATTTTATTGCTTCCGATGTGCCGGCTATCTTGAAGTATACCCAGACGGTGTCCTACATGGATGATGGGGAAATGGTGATCTTTGACGGCGAGAATGTAACATTCTTCAACTGCCACGGTGAGCAGATCGAAAAGAACAAAGAGACCATCACCTGGGAACTTTCTGATGCGGAACGCTGCGGATATGACCATTTTATGCTCAAGGAGATCTTCGAGCAACCCAAGGCTCTGCGGGATACGATCAGTCCCCGGATCAAGGATGGGAAAGTGGTCCTGGATGGGGTGGAGCTGACGGCGGAGATGTTGCACAATGTACGCAAGATCTATTTGATCGCCTGCGGTTCTGCCTACTATGTGGGCGGGATCGCCAAGTATATTTTTGAAAAATATTGCCGGATCCCAACGGAAACGGTCATGGCTTCGGAATTCCGGTATGCGGATCCTGTACTTGACGAGCACAGCCTGGTCATTGTCATCAGCCAGTCCGGTGAAACGGCGGATACTCTGGCGGCTCTGCGGGAGGCCAAGCGCCTGGGGGCTAAGACTCTGGCTATTGTCAATGTGGTGGGCTCTGCCATTGCCAAGGCAGCGGATCAGACCATTTACACATGGGCCGGCCCGGAGATCGCTGTGGCGACGACCAAGGCATTTTCTACCCAATTGGCAGTGGTATACCTGCTGGCGCTGCACATGGCAAAGGAACTGGGCACCATTGATGATGAAGCCTACGCTGCATGGGTCAAGGGATTGGAAGAATTGCCCGAGGCCGTGGAAAAAGCCCTCTGCAAGGAAAATCTGGAAGCGGCGCAGTATCATGCCAGCCGCTGCTGTGAGCACCGGGATGCCTATTTCATTGGACGGAATGTGGACAGTGCCATCTGCCTGGAGGGCAGCTTGAAGCTGAAAGAGATCGCCTACGTCCACTGCGAGGCATATCCTGCCGGTGAGCTGAAGCACGGACCCATTTCTTTGATCGAAGATGGTACGCTGGTGGTGGCGGTAGCCACCGTGGCACCGCTGTTCGATAAGACTATGGCAAATGTCCGGGAAGTCAAGGCCCGGGGTGCGGATGTGCTGTGCGTGACCTTGGAGGAACTGGCTGAGGAGGCAGGAAAACAGGCAACAGGTGTGCTGACGGTGCCCACTGTTCTGCCAGTGTTCCAGCCCAGCCTGAGCTTGATCCCGCTACAGCTGCTGTCTTACTATGTGGCGCTGTGCCGGGGCTGCGATGTGGATAAGCCCAGAAACCTGGCAAAATCCGTCACTGTGGAATAAGTTAAAACCGCCCGGGAAAATTCCCGGGCGGTTCGCTGCTTATAGAGCGGAATAGCCATAGCTGTTGATCAGTGCTTCGATACGCTGTCCCTTCTTGCAATAGGGGCAGTCCTTATAGTCGTAGCTGCCATAGTCCGGCAGGTCTTTCACGGAGTACACCGAGCGCACCGGCTGACCCTCTACCTGATCCACGGCGGAGTAGATGGCGGCAATGCCGGCGACTATGCCGCCATAGTAGTTGATGGCTTCCATACTTCTGCGGGCAGTGACACCGGTGGCGACCGAAGCCATTAGGATCAGGATGTGTTTGTTCTTCAGCATGGGCTGGAGGTTGTCCCGGAAGATCATTTGGGAGTTGCCATTGTATTCCGGCTCAATGACATAAATGGTCTGGTGGGCATTGACGGTGCGGAACCCGCTGCGGGTCAGCTCCTCGGCAATACAGGTGCCCAGCACAGCGGTGCCGTCCAAGCACAAAATGGTATCCACAGGGGTGTTATTGATAAAATGCCGGACCAGTTCCTTGGCGGTGGCCTTGGCTTCGCTCAGGCGGGTCTTTTGAAGGGTGATGTCGATGTAGTAATTGATGTGGCTGTGGTTGGTGGCAAAATGGCCCCGGGCCACACGCAGCGGCACATTTCCTTTGTTGATAGGCAGCTTTTCGATTTCGATCATAGAAGACTCCTCCTTTGTTTGTGAAAAAAGAAAAGGCGTTTCGACGTCCCGTGAAAAGCGCTTTCTGGGACGTCAAAAACGCTTTTTTTCATTATATTAAAATTTCATGGCACAATCAAGTGGGGAGTTATCCGAAAAATATGTACAGATTTTGTTGATTTTGAACAAAGAGCCGCAGACCGTCGTGGCGCAGTACCCTTGGCTCCACCGTCCAAACCCTCCCCCCGGGGGGGGGTGGCACGGCAAATGCCGTGACGGAGAGGGTGTTGTTTGCCCTCTCAGTCACCTACGGTGACAGCTCCCCCAAAGGGGGAGCCAAGAAACGGTGCATCGTGGTGACAGAGAGGTCGTCCCACCTGGGCGGCGAGGTACCACAACAGGTGGGGCGATGTG
>CAZGTR010000104.1:0-4623 GCA_964528715.1 uncultured Oscillospiraceae bacterium
ATCATCAAGCTGCGTGAGCGTATCGACACCACCTTTATCTATGTTACCCACGACCTGTTCGTTGCAGGTTTCATTGGCTCTCCCCAGATGAACTTCTTCGATGCCAAGCTGGTCAAGAACAACGGCAAGTACGCTGTTGAGCTGGACAACCTGACCGTCGAGCTGTCCGAGGAGAAGCAGGCTGCTCTGGCTAAGAACAATGTGGCTGAGCAGGCCATCACTCTGGGCGTCCGCCCCGAGCACATCACCCTGGAGGACGGCGGCATTGACGCACAGGTCGACGTGTCCGAGATGATGGGTTCCTCCATCCACCTGCACGTGACCGCTATGGGCCGTGATGTGGTCGTTGTGGTTTCCACTATGAACATGACCGGCGCAGAGATCGCTGCACTGATCGGCGGCGCTTCCGTCAGGTTCAACTTCGCAGGCAATGTCTGCCATGTCTTCAGCAAGGAGACCGGCATCAACCTGGAAGCCTAATACAAATGAAAACGAGCCTGCCAAAGGCAGGCTCGTTTTTTCTACCAAAAATTAAGGGGAATTATCATCATTTTGACGAAAATTGCGAATGCGATGGTTTGCGCAACCAGTTTCTCTTGACAAATGGGTAAAAAAGTATTACTCTTTTAAGGTATGGTATTCCTTCATGTGTGTCAGTATGCCGATTTGTGCAGCTGCGTGACTGAAATGGAGTTCTCCTGGAGATACTGCCAGAGACTCCGGTGCGGTGTAACACTTGGAACAGCCAGCATATATTAATTTGAAGGAGCGTTTGCTATGCGTGAAAGTGGCATTTTGATGCACATTACATCCTTGCCTGGCCCTTATGGTGTCGGCACGATGGGAAAGCAGGCATTTGCATTTGTAGATTTTCTTCGGGAAGCGGGTCAGCATTACTGGCAGATCCTTCCCTTGAACCCCACTGGCTACGGTGATTCGCCTTACCAGTCCTGCTCGACTTATGCGGGCAATCATTATCTGATCGATCTTGATAAACTTGTGGAGCAGGGACTGCTGCAATGGGACGAGATCGCACACATCGATTGGGGCTGGCAGGCAGATCGGGTGGATTTCGGTATCCAATATAATAACCGGCTGCGTGTCCTGCGCATGGCCTATAACCGCTTCCAGGGCGGTGCTGATTTTGATCAGTTCTGCCAGGAAAACAGCGCCTGGCTGCCGGATTTTGCCCTGTTCATGGCGCTGAAGGGAAAGCTCCAGGGCCAGCCTTGGTATGCCTGGGAAGATGGACTGAAATTCCGCAGAGCGGAGGCACTGGCGGAAGCAAGAGAAGAATTGAAGGACGACATCCGCTTCTATGGCTTTGTTCAGTACCTTTTCTTCCAGCAGTGGAATGCACTGCGTAGCTACGCCCATGCAAATTCTGTGCGTATCATCGGTGACGTGCCCATTTATGTGCCTTATGACTCTGCCGATGTCTGGAGCGCACCTCAGTGGTTCCAGCTGGATGAAAACTTAACGCCTACCGCAGTTGCCGGTTGCCCGCCGGATGCCTTCTCCGAGGATGGTCAGCTTTGGGGCAACCCCTTGTACCGCTGGGACGCACTGAAGTGCGATGGATACCGCTGGTGGATGGATCGGCTGGCTGCTGCCGGAAAGCTATATGATGTGGTCCGGCTGGATCACTTCCGTGGCTTCGAGGCTTATTGGTCCGTGTCTTACGGTGACACCACTGCCCGGAACGGTCAATGGCTCAAGGGCCCCGGTCTGGACTTTATGAACACCGTCAAGCGGGAGCTTCCCCAGATCAATATGATCGCAGAGGATCTGGGCTTCCTAACTCAGGAAGTGCTGGATCTGCGGGACAAGAGCGGCTTCCCGGGCATGAAGATCCTGGAATTCGCATTCGATTCTCGGGAGCCTTCTGAGTATCTGCCTCATACATATCCCCGCAATTCCGTTTGCTACACCGGCACCCATGACAATATGACCATGCGCCAGTGGTTCGAGACAGCTACTGCTGACGCGGTGGCTTACGCAACGGAGTATATGCGCTTGAGCGAGTACGAGGGAATGGTCTGGGGCGTCATCCGCACGGCCTTCTCCTCGGTGTCCGACCTGTGTGTGATCCAAATGCAGGATCTGCTGAATTTGGGCGGCGAGGCACGGATGAATTTCCCTGGTACCATGACCAACGCAAACTGGACCTGGCGTGCGTGGGACGGCTTTACCGGCAACGGTTTGACACAGAGGATCTATAACCTGACGAAGCTGTACGGCCGTCTGGGTGAAGAATGATTTCATATATCAAAGACTGGAGATAAAATGATGAGCTATAATTGTCTGAGTATTCTGAAGTGGACGGAAGCACAGCTGAAGTACACTTATGACGTGTCCTTGCAGGAGGCTACCCCACAGGAGCTGCATGAGGCTCTGGGCGAGGCCGTGATGATGGCCATTTCCGACAACTGGAACAAGTCCAAGCGCACCAGAATGCACGAGCGGAAAGCTTACTACTTCTCTGCTGAATATCTGATCGGCCGCCTGGTGTACAGCAATCTGTACAACCTGGGTATTCTGGACGAGATGAAGCAGCTGTTCGCCGCACAGGGCGTGGATCTGTCCTGCCTGGAGGAGATCGAGGATGCTGCTCTGGGTAATGGTGGTCTGGGCCGCCTTGCCGCCTGCTTCCTGGATAGTGCTGCCAGCTGCAATATCCCCCTGTCCGGTTACGGTCTGCGCTACCGCTTTGGCCTGTTCAAGCAGAGCTTTGATGAGAACGGCAGCCAGGCAGAGGCTGCTGATGACTGGACGAAGTTCGGTGATCCCTGGTCTTACCGCCGGTATAATCACACTGTGAAGGTCAAATTCGCTGACCACACCGTGATGGCTGTGCCCTATGACGTGCCCATTATTGGCTACGATACCAACAATGTCAATACGCTGCGCCTGTGGCAGTGCGAGGCGGAGGAAGAACTGGACTTCAATGCCTTCAACGATCAGGACTACCTGCGTGCTCTGGCCCAGAAGAATAAGGCTGAGGATATCACCCGTGTGCTGTATCCCAATGACTCCACCTGGGAAGGCAAGCGCCTGCGTATCAAGCAGCAGTATCTGCTGTCCTCCGCATCCTTGCAGGATATGCTGCGCACCTACAAGATCGCTCACGGCAATGATCTGAGCCACTTTGCGGATTTCTATGCAGTCCAGCTGAACGATACTCACCCCGCTATGTCTATCCCTGAGCTGATCCGTTTGATGATGAACGAAGGCATGGACTTTGACCGTGCTTTCGATGTGGCACAGAAGACCTTCTCCTACACCAATCACACCGTTATGGGTGAGGCACTGGAGAAGTGGAACCTGGATCTGCTGCGCAGCGTAGTGCCGGAGATCGTGGATATCATCATCCGTATCGACGAGAAGCTGAAGTCTGAGCATCCCAATTTGTTCATCGTCCGGGATAATACTGCCCACATGGCAAACCTGAGCGTCTATGTTGGAACTTATGTCAACGGTGTTGCAGAGATCCACAGTCAGATTTTGAAGGACGACCTGTTCCGGGATTGGTATGCGGTCTACCCCGAGCGCTTCCAGAATAAGACCAATGGTGTGACGCCCCGCCGCTGGATGGGCCTGTGCAACCCCGAGCTGACCCAGATGATCAAGTACCGCATTGGCGGCGATTTTCTGAAGGATCTGGACCGTATTTCTGCATTGAAGCCCATGATCGACGATGATATGGTGCGCCAGTTCAACACCATTAAGCGCCAGAAGAAGGAGCAGCTGTGCAAGGTCATTGCAGAGCGGGAGGGCGTTCAGCTGAACCCCGACTTCATCTTCGATGTTCAGGTCAAGCGTCTGCACGAGTACAAGCGCCAGCTGATGAATGCACTGTCCATCGTGGATATCTACTTCCGGTTGAAGAACGGCGAACTGCCCAACTTCCAGCCCACCGCCTTCATCTTCGGTGCCAAGTCCGCCCCTGGTTATGCCCGGGCTAAGGCAATCATCCGCTATATCAACCGCATCGCCAAGATGATCAACAATGACCCCGCTGTTTCTGATAAGCTGAAGGTGGTCTTTGTTCACAACTATAACTGCTCCTACGCTGAGCATATCATCCCCGCTGCCGATATCTCCGAGCAGATCTCCCCTGCGGGCACTGAGGCCTCCGGCACCGGCAACATGAAGCTGATGCTCAACGGCGCTGTGACCCTGGGCACCCTGGACGGTGCCAATGTGGAGATCGCCAAGGAAGCCGGTATCGAGAACGAGTATATCTTCGGCGCTACTGTGCAGGAGATCAACAGCGGCAAGGACGCTTACTGTGCCCGGGATGTGTATGATCACAATCCCCACGTCCGCCGTGCGCTGGAGACGCTGGTGGATGGTACTGTGCCCACGGACAACGACCAGAGAGAGCTGTACCACGCCATTCTGGATGGCTCCAGCTGGCATAAGGCAGACCACTATTATCTGCTGTGGGATTACCTGACCTATATCGAGGCAAAGCTCCAGGCAAACCGTGATTACGCCGACCGTCTGGCCTTTGGTCGCAAGTGTCTGGTGAACATTGCCTCCGGTGCTAAGTTCTCCTCCGACCGTACCATTCGTCAGTACGCAGATGAGATCTGGCACGTCAAGCCCACCCAGTACTAA
>CAZGTR010000105.1:0-4614 GCA_964528715.1 uncultured Oscillospiraceae bacterium
TACAATCCCTTCCTTTGGCATCTCATTTTTGCTTCTGCATTTTGCTCATCACTAAAACCGATATGAAAGTTTGGGCACCTTTTTGGAGACCCATTTCAGTATATCATTGGGCAGCAACAACCGTCAACAAAAATTATGCTTTTCTTTACATTTTATCTATTTTTACTAAAAAACTCTGTTCAATTGTAGCATTTTACCAATCTCTTTAAACTTTTCCCATCACACGATCACAGCACCGTTTCCCAATGGTATCAAAATGTCATCGAAAGAATTACAAAATGTGGTTGCATTCCGTTTTTTTCTTTCTTATACTATAGCCACTACGAAAGAATGGAGGAAGAAATATGAACCTTATCACACATTCTGCGGCAATGCGCACCGTGGCTTTGGTATGCTGCATCATGCTGCTTCTGGCCGTCATGCTCCCCGGCTGCGCCGGTTCGCCGGAGGCTACTGTGACCACCGCACCGGAAACCACCGTTTCCCCGGAGACGACCACACCGGAGACCACCGCTCCCCCGGAAACCACGGCTCCGGAGACTACCACCCCGGAAACTACCGTTCCGGAGACGACAGCACCTCCGGAAACCACCGCTCCCCCGGAGACGACAGTGCCCCCGGAGACTACCGCACCCACCAATAACTCCAGCGAAATGGTCGGCTCCCTGTACACCCGGGCAGAGCTGGAAGCACTGGACACGAAGTCCAACGGCTACGGTCCCGGCAACACCTCCGACGGCAAGCGCCCGCCCTACGCTGTCAGCGATCAGCAGAAGTACGGCAAATACGGTGCCAACTTCATCGCCCCGGAGAGCAACAATGTCTATCTGACCTTCGACTGCGGCTATGAATATTCCTTCAAGGACGAAAACGGTAAGACCGTGCGTGTCACCGAATGGATCCTGGACACGCTGAAGGAGAAAAACATCAAGGCAGTGTTCTTCGTCACCATGCCCTACTGCAAGTCCCAGCCGGATCTGGTGCAGCGGATGATCGACGAAGGCCACGCCGTGGGTAACCACACCAACCACCATCCCAACTCCCTGGCAGAGCTGAGCATCGATGATATGGTCTACGAGATCATGAGTCTGCACGAGTATGTGCAGGAGCACTTCGGTTATGAAATGCACCTGCTGCGCCCGCCTACGGGTGCTTTTTCCGTCCAGTCTCTGGCTGTGGCCCAGAGCCTTGGATACAAGACCGTCCACTGGAGCTTTGCATACGCCGACTGGACACCGGAAAATCAGCCGGAGATCCAGAGCGCCTACAATACCATCACCGGGCGCCACCATGGCGGTGCCATCTACCTGCTCCACGCCGTTTCCGTGACCAACGCAACGGTCCTGGGGGATGTGATCGATTTCATGAGAGCCCAGGGCTACCAACTGGAGCTGTTCAACTGATACATGCAACAAACAGGCCGGAGCTTCTGCTCCGGCCTGTTCTTATTACAGTGACTCGCACAATTCTTCCAGCACGCCCAGGTCCCATCCCAGTCTGCTCAGCACATATTTATCCCGAATATCCTTGGTCGCCAGGAAAGTCGTCACCAATTCCGCTTTGGAAAGGCCCAATTCCGCCGGTTCTCTGGGAATGCCGATGGTATCCAGGATCATCCCGATGGTCTCCGGTCCCGGGATCTCCTCCCGGATGATCTGCAAGATCTGCTCCCAATTTTCCGAAATGATCGCCAGCCTTGTTCCATGTGGACCCGGGCGATATTTACCCTCCCGATCCTCCAGAGCGATCATCGTTTCCGCACAGCTGCCCAGAAAACTGCGCAGCTGCCGGTTCCAGCTTTCCCGGTCAAAGTGCGCCGCATAATCCATAGCCTTTTGCATATCCGGGGTCACAGTAAGCACACGCTCATACAGCTTCGCCGCCAGGTAGGTACCCCAGGCACATTGAATGCCATGAAGCTGCGTCTTGGTACCAAATTCCAGCCCCCGCATATCCCACACATGGGAAAAATAATGCTCCACGCCGGAGGCCGGGCGAGATACCCCCGCATAGGCCATGGCAACACCGCCAACGACCAACCCTTCGAAAACAGCTTCAACAGCCTTTTCTTCCCGTTGCAGCAGTCCCGGGGCTTGATCCACGCATTTTTTCACTGCCATGCGGATCATCTCCGCCACATTCTCGCAATAATACTCCCCGGTGATCAAATGCGCAATGCGCCACTCGGCAATGGAGATATACTTTGCCAGCATATCCCCCAATCCCGCTTGGAGCATGGGCATTGGGGCATTTTTCAAAATATCCACATCACCCAAAACGGTATCGGCGCAGCGACTGGGAAGTGATACCTTCAGCCCGTCCCGGGACATAGAAGAAGTAGCCGAGGCATAGCCATCCATGGACTGTGCCGTGGCGACGATGATGTACTTATGTCCGGTGAGCGCACTCATGATTTTGCCGATATCGTTGATCACACCGGCGCCGATACCGATGATCAGATCACAGCCGGTATCATAGTGCATTACCGCACTGCCCACAGCCCGTTCATCCGGCTCCAAATGCACATCCGGAAAGACATACTTTTTCCAGCAGATCCCGGCATCCGCCAGAATTGCTCCCACTCGCTCCCCCGCTGCCTGCCAGGTATTACAGTCTGCCAGCAGGAATGGGCGTACCGTACCATATTCCGCCACCAACTGCGGTAGCTTGGTCAAAACGCCACTGCCAATAATGATATGATCCATCTCCACCCGGTGCTCCCGTCCGCAGGGGCAATGCGCCATCTGCAACTCATCCATTGTGATCTTCTCCTCTTACCATTACCCCAGCATTCTCATCAGATCCGGCAGCGTTGCTTCAAAGCGAACGCCGTAGGAAGTCGGCTCCTCAACCGTCAGTGCAATGCTGCGCAGGGTATACTGTGCCCCGATCCACACCGCTTCCTTTAGGTTTTTTCCCCGCTGCCATGCGCCCACAAGCGCCGCCAGAAAGATATCACCAGTCCCGGCGTAATTTCCAGAAATTTTTTCATGGGGATAATGCCAGATCTTTCCGTTTTCCATCACTGCCACCCCGGTCATGCCCGGTTCATAGGATGCCCCCGTCAGCACGACGCACGGGGTGATCTTCCCCAGTTTCTCCAGCAATTCCACAACGAACGGTTCGTCCACCCGCTCCCGGTAGGGTGTATCCGTCAGCAGGCACGCCTCCGTCACATTGGGTACGATCACATCCGCAGCAGCACAAAGCTTCTTCATTTCCGCCACAAAGGACGGTGCAAAGCCAGTATAAAGCCTTCCATGATCTGCCATAGCCGGATCCACGATTCGTTTTCCCCCGGGCATCACCAGCGCATCAAACACCAGCTGCACCAGCCGGATCTGCTTTGCATTTCCCAGATAACCGGAACATACTGCATCGAATAAAATGCCGTTTCGAAGCCAATGGCTGCAAATTTCCGGCATATCCTCTGTCAGATCCTGTTTGTACACCGAACCGAAGCCTCCGGTGTGAGTGGACAGCAGCGCTGTGGGCAGCGGACAAGCCTCATGCCCGCAGGCAGACAAGATCGGCAGCGCCACTGTCAGGGAGCACTTTCCCAGGCAAGACAGATCCTGCACCGACAAGATCCTACGCTGCATTTTCAGTCCTCAATGTCCACATCTAGGCCCAGCTCCCGTGGCCGGAACCGGGGACAGACATTTTCCGATGTGACGATCACAGAGGCCGCCAATTGAGAGCCGATTCGGCAGGCGTCCGCCAGCTCCTTGCCGTAGGTCAAGCCGATGGCAACACCGGCGCAGAACGCATCACCGGCACCGGTGGTATCGTTCACCGCCACCTTACGGGCCGGAACGAAACCAGAATTGCCATCCATATCCGCATAGACGGCACCCCGGTCACCCATGGTGACGATCATGGATGGGATCTGGGCAAAACGCACCTTCCGGGCCAGCTCCTTTTGCAGCTGTTCAGGGGTATGTTCCGTATAATCATCATAAAACAGCAGCCCCGCCTCCTGCATATTGCAGGTGAAACAATCGATATTTTGCAGGAAATCCCGGCGCTCCAGGGCAATGCTCATGTTGGACACCACACCGTATACCTTTTTATTATATTTTTTCGCCAGCTTGAAAATGCGCTTGACCGTATCCTTTTCCAGGTCGATCTCCACGATCACACTGTCCGCATTCTGGAAGATCTCGTCCCCATGCTCGTCCAGAATATCTCCAATGGGTTTCAGATCCGGACGCTTGGACACAGAGGCAAACACGTCGCCATCATTGTCAAATACCGCAAGCCAGGTACCCAGACCATCATCCGTTTCCCAGATGTAGTCGGTGTTGACCTTGTGGCTTTTCAGCTTGCGTACCACCTCAGCACCGACGGCAGAGTGATCCACCAGACTGATAAAAGTAGGGCGCAGTTCGCAGTTTGCCACATCCTCCGCCACATTGCGGCCCACACCGCCGTGGATCTGCTCGATGCGGCCGGCATTTCGTCCGGTGGGGATAAAGGCCGCCTCTGGATATCCCTTGATATCCACAAAAACGCCTCCGATGACCACAATACCCATATTGTTTCCTCCTGATAAAATTTTTATTTCGTAAATTTCAAGAACAAATTGAACACTTTATAGAATGAAATTCAAAC